>NZ_JADEXI010000631.1:0-2589 GCF_015207185.1 Microcystis sp. LEGE 08355
GGAGATATTTATTCAGGGTAATCAGGGTAATAGTGAGGTGTTTTATAAGCGGTTTAAGGTGGTAGAAAAACCCATTAATCACTCTGATCAATCAGCAACAATAATCAGCAACAAAAACTTAGTTTATTAAAGGAAGATAGTAACATCAATCAATCCATAATTAACCAGATACAACAGTATAACCAAACCCTAGGAATGCTATATCAGCAGGGGCAATATGAGCAAGGGATTATCTTCGCTCAACAAACCTGTGATTTAGCCAAAAGTTACTCACTAACTAATGAGCCTATTTATGCTTATTCTTTGAATCTTTTAGCCATATTATATAAGTCAATGGGACAGTATGAGCAAGCTTTACCTCTCCATCAACAAGCTCTCAAAATTATTGGTAAAATTCTAGGTACTGACCACCCTGAATATGCTAATTGTCTGAATAACTTAGCCCTATTATATGAGTCAATGGGACAGTATGAGCAAGCTTTACCTCTCCATCAACAAGCTCTCAAAATTATTGGTAAAATTCTAGGTACTGACCACCCTGAATATGCTAATTGTCTGAATAACTTAGCCCTATTATATGAGTCAATGGGACAGTATGAGCAAGCTTTACCTCTCCATCAACAAGCTCTCAAAATTATTGGTAAAATTCTAGGTACTAACCACCCTGAATATGCTAATTGTCTGAATAACTTAGCCCTATTATATGAGTCAATGGGACAGTATGAGCAAGCTTTACCTCTCTCTCAACAAGCTCTCAAAATTATTGGTAAAAGTTTAGGTACTGACCACCCTAACTATGCTGAGTCTCTATATAATTTAGCCGTATTATATAGGTCAATGGGACAGTATGAGCAAGCTTTACCTCTCCATCAACAAGCTCTCGAAATTCGTGGTAAAAGTTTAGGTACTGACCACCCTGACTATGCTGGTTCTCTGGATAACTTAGCCATATTATATCAGTTAATGGGACAGTATGAGCAAGCTTTACCTCTCCATCAACAAGCTCTCGAAATTATTGGTAAAATTCTAGGTACTGACCACCCTAACTATGCTGAGTCTCTATATAATTTAGCCGTATTATATAGGTCAATGGGACAGTATGAGCAAGCTTTACCTCTCTCTCAACAAGCTCTCGAAATTGCTGGTAAAAGTCTAGGTACTAACCACCCTGGCTATGCCACTTCTCTGAATAATTTAGCCGTATTATATGGGTCAATGGGACAGTATGAGCAAGCTTTACCTCTCTCTCAACAAGCTCTCGAAATTCACGGTAAAATTTTAGGTACTGACCACCCTAAGTATTCTACTTCTCTGAATAATTTAGCCCTATTATATCAGTCAATAGGACAGTATGAGCAAGCTTTACCTCTCCATCAACAAGCTCTCGAAATTACTGGTAAAATTCTAGGTACTGACCACCGTGAATATGCTACTTGTCTGAATAACTTAGCCCTATTATATGATGCAATGGGACAGTATGAGCAAGCTTTACCTCTCCATCAACAAGCTCTCGAAATTACTGGTAAAATTCTAGGTACTGACCACCCCACCTATGCTAATTCTCTGAATAACTTAGGCGGATTATATCGGTCAATGGGACAGTATGAGCAAGCTTTACCTCTCTCTCAACAAGCTCTCGAAATTCGTGGTAAAAGTTTAGGAACTGACCACCCTGACTATGCTAATTCTCTGAATAGTTTAGCCGTATTATATCGGTTAATGGGACAGTATGAGCAAGCTTTACCTCTCTCTCAACAAGCTCTCGAAATTGTTGGTAAAAGTTTAGGAACTGACCACCCCGACTATGCTGCTTCTCTGAATAATTTAGCCCTTTTATATGCAGCAACCAACCACCCAGAAGAAGCACTAAAATTAATGCAGGAAGCAGCAAAAATTGATTTAAAAACTATTTCTAAAATCTTTAGCATTAGCACCGATAAGGAACGCCTGAACTATGTCAAACAAAACTACCATAAAGTAGAAACATTTCTCTCCCTAGTTTTCCAGCACTTTCCTAATAGCCCCGAAGCGGTACAATCTGCCTATAACCTCATCTTAAGACGAAAAGCGATCGCAACCGAAACCGCCATCCTGCAAAAAATCGCCCTTTTATCCCAACAATACGCCCATCTTGCCCCCAAACTCCAACAATGGCAACAAATTAGGCAACAACTCGCCAAACGCTGTTTTGATATACCCACCCCCGAACAACTTCCCTACTACCAACAAGAAATTAAATCCCTCGAACAACAAGCAGAAAACCTCGAACGAGAATTAAATATCCCTGAACTTAACCTCGAAAAAGAACTGCAAAACGCTGATTTTCGTACCATCGCTTTAGAATTACCCGAAGGAACTACCCTAATTGAATTTATTAGGTTTAATAACTACAATTTTCAGGCAATTCCCGCCAACGGTGACGCTGCATCCTTTCCCCCTCGCTATCTTGCCTTTATCCTACCTGCCCAAGCCCCAGAACAGCTAACTATGATAGATTTAGGAGAAGCTGAACCCATAGACAAATTAGTGAAAGAGTTTCGGGAATCGGTAGAAAACCCACGAGGATTAAGTGTGGCCGTATTTAAGAAA
>NZ_JADEXI010000632.1:0-2570 GCF_015207185.1 Microcystis sp. LEGE 08355
ACCCCACACCCCACACCCTGCCCCCACGAAAAACTTTTTCAGCAGACCCTAGTTAGTTATCCCTCGCTGTTTCCGAATTATTGTAACCGCTGCTAATTACTTTACCTAAAACTATGACTGGGACATTAATCAAAGCCAAAATTCCCCCTTCTACTCACGAATTTGCCGACATTATCCACCGGTTAGAAGCGGGTGGATCCATGTTGCCCGATACTCCCGAAAATCTGATGCAAATTATCGGCATTTATAAAGCTTATGCTGTACCGATGGATTTTTATTGGCGAGATCTGCTCTATATTGCCGAACGAGTTTTCCTCGATCCTTTGCCCTTCTTTAAATATTTTCTGCCCCAAGAATACCTAGACCTACAAAATCATTACGCTGGCGATAATGCCGATTTACGCATCTGGCGCGGTACGGGTTCCGCTCACCCTGAATTATTAGAATTCATGGATAAAGGTAAAACCAGAAAAATGCCCAGATTAATCCATCATCTTTGGCATGACCGTATTAATATGGAATTTGCCGAAGCTTGTATGCAAGCCATGTTATGGCATGGCCGCGATATGGGTTGGGGTTTATTTGATGCCTATCTTGATTCAGAAGAATATCGCCAAAATGCCGACCGCGCTATTAAGGCCTATTTCAAGAAAAATCCCGTGATGATGAAACTTTATGACCTGTTCCCCGATATGTTCTTGGAACAGGTGCGGATGATGTCCTACTACTCTAATTTAGGACTATTCTGGGAAGTGATGGCTCCAGTATTTTTCGAGATGTCTGATATCTACGATGAAGGCGGGTTTAAAGGGGTTCCCGATGCTATGAATTTCCTCGTTAATGGCATTTTTGCCATCGCCGGCCGGCCAATTTACCATCACGTTTATATTGATGGTCAATGCTACGAAATTATCCCCAAATCAAAGGCTTTTACTTGGCTTTATGAAGCGGCCTTACCCTATGTAGAAGCCGTCTTTTATCGTACTGCACCCTTCCGGGGTACAAAGTCCTATAATGCCCAAGCAAAACAGGTTCCCGACCAACAAAAAGACTTTCACTATGGTATTCTTTACGCGGATGTTTTCCCCGTGGGTACTGCGGGAATTCCCCCGACGTTGTTAATGGATGATATGTATCATTTTTTACCCCAATATCTGATCGATTACTATCAGCAAAACTGCCGGGGGCAAGATGATATTTTGATTCAATTGGGGATTAGTTTCCAGCGTTCGATGTATAATGTTACTTCGGCAGTTATTCAAGCTCTACGCACTGCTTTACTCTATCCCCTTGACGATCCTAATCCCAAACATTTACTGAAAAATCGTCAATTCTTTGAGGCACAAATGGACAGATTTAAACGTCCCGAAGCACGTCTTAGAGATATCCAAAGTCCTAATTATCGTTGAGGTTTTTTGCTTACTTTTCTGGTGGGTTTATCGAAAAAATCGGGTCTAAAACTTCGCCTTAAGGCGAAAAGTTTTGGGAGCGGGGCATAAATCCCCGTTACAAAAACGGCCGACCGCCCCCTGCCTCCTGCCCCCTGCCTTCGTTAAAGCCCACCTTTTTTGATATAATGAGATGGCCGACACCCAACCTCAAAAAAGATGACCACTTTTCCCATCATCGATAATAACGAGTTCTGTGCGGATGAGGTAAAATTTCCCCCCAGGGATATCTGGAGTGAGGAACCCCCCTTGGAAAGCTACGCTCATTTACAACAAATTCTGATTTTACTTCAATGTTTAGAATGGTTATGGCAAGATCGCAATGATTATTTTGCTGCCGCTAATTTGAGCATTTATTATAGTCCTAATCAGAAAAAATCTGAGGATTTTCGCGGGCCAGATTTTTTTGTCGTTTTGGGAACAGAAAGACGCTTAGATCGAAAAAGTTGGGTAGTTTGGGGAGAAGGGGGCAAATATCCCGATGTTATCGTGGAAATTCTCTCTCCTAGTACCGCCAAAGTAGATCGCGGCCAGAAAAAACAAATTTATCAAGATATTTTTCGCACTCCCGATTATTTTTGGTTCGATCCTGAAACCTTAGAATTCCAAGGATTTCGGCTAATGGAAGGGCAATATCAAGCAATTGAGCCGACAGACCGAGGTTGGTTATGGAGCGATCGCTTAGGCTTATTTCTGGGTATTTATCAACAACAATTACGCTATTTTAATAGGGAGGGGGAATTAATTACTACCCCCGCAGAAGTGGCTAAACAGGAACGTCAAGAGAAGGTTTTAGCTTTACAACAAATAGAAAAATTAAAATCTCGTTTACGCGAGTTAGGAGCCGATTTAGAAGGTATTTAGAGCCAGTTTTTTTCAGAGCCGTAGGTTGGGTTGAGGAACGAAACCCAACCCAATTATTTAAAAGTGTTGGGTTTCACTATCGTTCAACCCAACCTACGATCTAAGGCGGGTCGATTTTTTTTTGAGCCGTAGAAACCCAACCCAATTATTTAAAAGTGTTGGGTTTCACTATCGTTCAATCCAACCTACGATCTGAAATTAAATAATATTGTGGCGCTCCTAACCCACCCTTTTTGAGCCGTAGGTTGGGTTGAGGAA
>NZ_JADEXI010000633.1:0-2540 GCF_015207185.1 Microcystis sp. LEGE 08355
GATAAGTGGCTGATAGATGTAGATATTTTACAACTAAGCTGTTTTGAATCTAAATTGCATATTCGATTTTTCCGACCGCCGACCGCCCCCTGCCGACCGCCTGATCTCAACAAGCAATTTAAATTACGAACAGCTTAAATTGTTTCTCCCCGCTCCCTGCTCTCCTGTACTTTTTAAACAAGATTTAGTATCACTATAGGTGGGAGAGAGTCACAAATATTAAGAGGAACCTAAAAAATGAGTCTAAAACTTTACTTTTTGCGTCATGGCGAAACCACAGCCAGTCAAACGGGTAGTTTTTGCGGTCGATTAGACTTGGAACTAACCCCGGCCGGCTATGAAATGGCCAAGGATTTCGCCCTTGCCTATCGAGATGTGCCTTGGACAGGTATCTATTCTAGTCCCCTCAAGCGCACCATGGCCACGGCCACCCCTTTAAGCGAACTCTTAGGTATTCCCATCCACAAACGGGAAGGATTAAAAGAGATTGCCTACGGCCAATGGGAGGGAAAAACCGCAGCTGAGGTTAATCGGGAGTTTCATGATGATTATGTGCGCTGGTTAGCAGATCCGGGCTGGAATTCTCCCACGGGGGGCGAAAAAGGCATCGATATCGCTCGTCGTAGTTCGGAAGTATTAGAGGAAATCGACCATCATCACGATGATGGCCATATTTTGATCGTTTCCCATAAAGCAACGATCCGAATCGTGTTATGTTCTCTTTTAGGCATTGATATCGGCCGTTATCGCGATCGAATTGCCATGCCCGTGGCCTCGGTAACGATCGTCGAATTAGCCGAACATGGTCCCCTCTTTCAAGTTATGGGCGATCGCTCTCACATCCGCAATGACCTGCGCTCCCGAGCGGGAACCTAACCAGTCAACAGCAACCAGGGAAACCCCGGATTTGGTCTCCTGAAAAACTATGTGCTTGATGTTATATTTTCTACGACACGGACAGACAGCCTATAGCAAAACGGGAGGATACTGTGGTACTCCAGAAAATGATCCCGGTTTGACTGCCGAAGGCATCGAAATGGCGGAAGAATTCGCCGATGTCTATCGTTCTTTACCTTGGCGCGCGGCCTACGTCAGTCCCCTCCAAAGAGCTATTCAAACCGCTAAACCCCTCTGTGAAGCGGTAGGACTGAAATTAGAAATCCGCCAGGGATTACAAGAGATCGGTTATGGTCTTTGGGAAGGTATGCACCCCAACGATATCGATCGCCAATATCATGATCTCTATGTACGCTGGTTGACGGATCCGGCTTGGAATGCTCCCCCCAACGGAGAAAGGGGGATCGATATCGCCCGTCGTTCGGCGGCCGTTTTGGAGGAAATTGAACACACCCACAGTGATGGCAATATCCTGATTGTTTCCCACAAGGCCACCATCCGGATCATGCTCTGTAGTCTGATGGGTATCGATGTGGGCCGTTATCGCGATCGATTTGAAATGCCCGTGGCCGCCGTCAGTATCGTCGAATTAGGCAGTCGTGGCCCGCTTTTCCATGGCATCGGTTTACGTTCCCACCTCAGTGAGTACCTGCGTTCTCTTCCTTGCACCTAATCAGTGATCAGTGATCAGTGATCAGTTATCAGTTATCAGATGTGAGTTTTCAGGTCACTGATTACTGTTTACTGTTTACTGAAAATACTCCCCACTTCCAATTTATGATCAAAATCCATCACTTTGAGCTATTACCTTCCACTAATACTAAAGCATGGCAATTATTAGAGTCGGGGGAAAATCCGCCTTTTGTGGTGACTGCTAGTCAACAAAGTGCTGGGAGAGGACAATGGGGACGGGAATGGATTTCTGAACCGGGAGGATTATATTTATCTTTGGCGTTAAATCTGGATTTAGAGGTGGATAAATCTGCCCATCTCGTTCTCGCTACAGTTTGGGGCATCGCTCATCACCTCAATTGTCAAGAAATACCCGTTAAAATCAAATGGCCGAATGATTTAGTATTACTAGGGCGCAAACTAGGGGGAATTAACCTAGAAACCCGTATTCAGGGTCAAAACATCCCGCAAGCAGTCATCGGAGTGGGCCTCAATTGGACTAATCCCGTCCCCCCCACCGGCATTAATTTACAAGCTTTGGCCGACAATAAAATCACCTCGATCGCTCAGTTAACTTCTCTCACCAGCGATGCTATCCTATACGGCTATGAATATTACTGTCATCACGGCATAAAAGCCCTATTAGCCTCCTATTTAGAACTTTTTGCTAATTTTGGTCAAAAGATAGCTTTCGAGGGCTATCAGGGCATAATAACCGGGGTAAGCGATCGAGGGGAATTAAAAGTTAAACTCACTTCGGACAATGCCAGTAGCGAAATTTATATACCGGCCGGTAGGGTTAGTCTCGGCTATAATTGAGTCTAAATATTTTTTTGACTAAACTGTGAGAAGTGAGGCCGCCCTATGTATCCTTCATCGGTGATATTGAAACTTTTTCTAGGAAAATCCTTAAAAAAGAAGCTGAGTTTATGCAGTGGTCTCGGTTTAGTAATCAGCGGTCTGATTACTCT
>NZ_JADEXI010000634.1:0-2535 GCF_015207185.1 Microcystis sp. LEGE 08355
GTCAAGTCCTCCTCTCATCCCCTAGCATCCTATATTGATCGTCTCACGGCTGGGGAAGCATTGTTAAAAGATACTCCCCAGAATTTGATCGAGGTAGTGGGTATCCTGAAAAGTTACGGAGTGGTGTTAGATGCTTATTCCAAAAATTTAATTTATATTGCGGAAAATCAGTTTTTGGTTTTTTTACCCTTCTTTAAATATTTTAATGGTCAAGTATCTTGGCAGAAATTACTACAACACTGGTGGCACGATCGCATTAATTTTGAGTATGCTGAATACTGTATGAAAGCCATGTTTTGGCATGGTGGGGGTGGTTTAGATAGTTATGTAGATAGTGCCGCTTTTCGGGAAGTGACAGCCAAGGTTATTCAAGCCAAATTTAGGAATAATCCCCTAGTTTTAATTTTAAATAAAGCCTTTCCTGAATTTTTGCCAGAACAAATGCGGATGATGGCCTACTATAGCGGTTTAGGTCAATTTTGGCGAATTATGGCCGATACTTTTTTAAGTTTATCCGATCTCTACGATGCTGGAAAAATTACCAATATTCCCGAAGTGGTGGCACACATTAAGAAAAATTTAGTTGATAATGCTAGTAAACCAATTATCTATCAGGTAAAAATCAAAGGACAAACCTATGATCTGATCCCCAAATCGGCAGGATTAACCTTTCTTGCGGATACGGCAATCCCCTACGTTGAGGCGGTTTTCTTTCGCGGAACACCTTTCCCCGGTACAATTTCCTATAATGCCCAAGCCTATCAAATTCCCTACGATCAGGGAATGTTTGCCTATGGTGCTTTGTATGCGGATCCTTTACCCATCGGAGGTGCAGGGATTCCTCCCACACTATTAATGCAGGATATGCGTCACTTTTTACCAGATTATCTGCACGACATTTATAAAAAGAGTTTTCGTCAAGAGGAAGATTTATTAGTCCAGATCTGCGAAACTTTTCAAAAGTCGATGTTTTGTGTGACAACGGCAGCCATTCAAGGATTAGCACCTTATCCTTTAACTACCACAGATTTAAAAGAACAAAAAGCCAATCGCATCTATCTAGAAGCATGGATGAATCGCTTTGTTAAGTCGCGATTAGAAGCGGTAAATCAATAATTATTCTGCCGATAAATCGGTAATTTTTGCAGTCAACAAACCCCCTTTACATTTATGTCAGATATTAACGCCCAACTTCAGGATATTTTAGCTCAATTGCAATCTTTAACCGAACGGGTTGCCCTCATCGAAGCGCGGCAGATGTTAGTACCAGACATCGAGCGCTATGGTAAATTACAGCAATTCCTAGCTGAGGGGAACTTTAGGGAAGCAGACGCAGAAACTCTCCGAGTTATCCTCGAAGCTGCCGGCAGAACCCGCGATACTTTAACCCCAGAGGATATGATGAGGTTTCCCGTTAATGTGATTCGGGTACTCGATCGCCTTTGGAAAAATTATAGCGGCGATCATTTCGGTTTTAGCAATCAGGTGAAGTTATATTTTGCCGCCGGCGGTAGTATTAACACCCTGCGTACCCAAGACGCGGAAACGATTAGAAAATTTGGGGAATTGGTAGGATGGCGCGACAAAGATGAGTGGCGTATCGATGATTATGATCACTGGGATTTTAGTCTAGCGGCTCCTCAAGGTTGTTTTCCCGCTCTCTGGTGGAAGTCTCCCTACGGGTTAAAAATGGTGACTTTTTGTTTTACTCGCCTGATAGAGTGCGATTTATAGGCAATGAAAGGAGTTATCGGCTATTTTCGGGCTTTATTGTCCTCCCAATTTGCTCCCACCGGGATAAAAGTGGCTGTGGTAGTGGGGACGATTTTATTGACAATTAACCACGGTTATGCTATAATGCACGGGCGCATGACAAGCGATCGCTGGCTGGCGGCATCACTGACTTATCTAGTTCCCTATCTGGTCAATATTCATGGGCAGTATAGCAGTTATCGCCGTCAGCAGTGGCCGAAAAAATCC
This sequence comes from Microcystis sp. LEGE 08355, assembly GCF_015207185.1. Classification (NCBI taxonomy): domain Bacteria; kingdom Bacillati; phylum Cyanobacteriota; class Cyanophyceae; order Chroococcales; family Microcystaceae; genus Microcystis; species Microcystis sp. LEGE 08355. Next base: position 1,981 of record NZ_JADEXI010000634.1, read on the forward strand.
CAGGAATAAAGGCAATGAATATACCCCTAAGTGGTGATTTCTTTAACTCTAGGGAACTCCCTGTTAGCAGAGGGCTGCTATGATAGCGATCGAGACGAATATTCGGGTGACACAGATCTCTATTAGATATTTTAGCAACTACTTTATCATTCTTTAGCGATCGCTCTATTGGAATAAAGCAAAAATAGATATATGATCAAGACAGGATCTGCTTTCATAGCGATCGAGACGAATATTCAGGAGTTCGATTTACCATGGCTACTGTTTTATTGAAAACTGGCGAGTTCCGAGAAATCCCTGATGATCAGTTAATTTCTTTCCTCGAGGAAAACCGAGATTTGATTCAAGATCGACAATCACGCAGAAAAAGAGCGATTAAAAGACCTATACCGTCCAATGTAACCTCTTTCGAGTCTTTTAAAGTATAAAATGCCAGCAGTATCTACTCTAGGCTAAGATTAACTCCCTTAGCTAGGATTTGCTGAATAAATCTAAAAACCTTGTTGGGTAAGACTTTTAGACTTTTTGTCAATCAAAAAGTACCGGGCATGGGAG
>NZ_JADEXI010000635.1:0-2521 GCF_015207185.1 Microcystis sp. LEGE 08355
GCGGGGTTATCACGCTGATATGGATTGGATGACTAACCCGAAACGACAGGATATCAAAACTCTTTGGCCGGAAGTGCGATCGCTAATTTGTCTCGCTCTTAACTACTACACCCCCCAGCAACACAGTCCAGAACAAAACCATGGCAAAATTTCCCGTTATGCTTGGGGACGGGATTATCACAAAGTATTAAGTAAAAAATTAAAAGCCCTCAGTCAATGGTTAGAAAGTCAGGGGGAGCAAATTCAAACCCGTTACTATGTGGACACTGGACCGGTACAGGATAAAGTTTGGGCGCAAAGAGCAGGGATCGGCTGGATTGCCAAGAATGGTAACTTAATTACCCGCAATTACGGTAGTTGGGTCTTTTTAGGGGAAATATTAACTAATTTACCTTTAGAACCCGATCGACCCCATAGCGCCCATTGTGGCACCTGTAGCCGTTGTTTAAGCACTTGTCCCACCCAAGCAATAGTTAGTCCCTCTGTGGTGGATGCTAATCGCTGTATTGCATACCATACCATCGAAAATCGTGCTGTAACTTTGCCTACAGAAATTGCCAAGAATTTACAAGGTTGGGTAGCCGGCTGCGATATCTGTCAAGATGTCTGTCCTTGGAATCAACGTTTTGCCCAAGTTACCGACGTGGAGGATTTTCAACCTCGTCCCGAAAACCTCTCGCCAAGGTTGGATGAATTAGCTAATCTAACTATAGAGGAGTGGGATCGTCGTTTCATCTCGTCAGCCCTGCGTCGAATTAAACCCCAGCAGTGGCGACGTAATGCCCAAGCTAATTTAGCTCATTCCCCTCACCCCGCACAAGATGACAATTAAAGTAGTAGTGTTCGATTTTGATGGTACTATCGCCGATACCCACGATACTTTCGTGGAGATTGTCAATCGTTTGGCTAAAAATTTTGGTTATCAACCCGTCAACGAGGAAGATTTGGCCAGACTAAAAAACCTTAGTTCCCAAGAAATTATTAGACAATCCCAAGTTTCCCCCGTTAAAATCCCTTTTTTACTCTATCGAGTTAAACGGGAATTAAATAAACAAATTGAATGTCTGAAACCCTTCCATGGCTGGCATCACTGCCTCGCCAATCTTAAAGAAAGAGGCTATAGATTAGGAATAATAACTTCTAATACTAAAGAAAACGTCACCATCTTTTTAGCAAATAATCAACTCTTAAATTTATTTGATTTTATCTATTCGGGAACGCCTTTATTCGGCAAACACAAAATTATTGATCGCCTGATCCGACAAAATAAATTCTGTCCCGATGAAATGATTTATGTCGGCGATGAAACTAGAGATATTACTGCTGCCCAAAAAAGTCGAGTGCAAGTGGTGGCCGTCGCTTGGGGCTTTAATTCCCCTCAAATTCTCACTCAATTTAACCCCGATCATCTCATTCATCATCCCCTAGAATTATTGGATATTTTAGATAGGGCTGGCTGAAAAAGTTTTTCCTGGGGGCAGGGAAAGGCAGTTTGGGCATTTGTACTAAAATACCCAATACTCAGTTTAAATATAGAATTCGATCGATGGGGGCAGAGAGACTCGAACTCTCACGAGCTTATAAGGCTCAACGGATTTTAAGTCCGTAGCGTCTACCATTCCGCCACGCCCCCGTTATTTAACCGACAATTTTTTATCATATCACAAATAATTTAATTGGCAAGAGTATTTTCAGCAAATTATTTTAGTCCGCCAATTCGATCGCCGCAAAGGGGGAAAGACAGGGTAAAATGATCAGCAGGTGAATTGCAGTTCACCGACAGCCATTGATAAAAATCAATCCTTATGCAATCAATTCTAACGCAAGAAACCATTATCATCGCCCTGATCTACCTATCTCTCAGTGTCTTGTATTTGCTCGTCATTCCCGCCGTTATCTACTACTACCTCAACACGCGCTGGTATGTGGCATCTTCTTGGGAAAGAGGGTTTATGTACTTTCTGATGAGCTTTTTCTTCCCCGGGATGCTGTTGTTAAGTCCTTTTCTTAACTTCCGTCCCCAACGTCGTACCCTAAAAGCTTAAGTTATCAACCCAAAAAACCCATGAGACGCATTGATGTCATCGGGATCGGTATAGGGATGTTTGCTATGGGCGGCATCCTCTACATTATCCTGCAAAAAACCGGTTTAGATAGTGCTTCGGCGGGAATTTGGAGTCAAGCGGTGTTGGTGGGTGGTGTCATCGGTTGGATTTTTACCTATCTGTTTCGAGTCGCCACCGATAATATGACCTACGGCCAACAGCGCAAAGATTACGAAGATGCCGTCTTTAAAAAACGTCTGGAAGCGATGACTCCCGAAGAAATCGCCCAAATGCAGCGGGAGATTGAAGAAGAAAAAACTAAATAGGGCTGGCTGAATAAATCTAAAAACCTTGCTGGATAATATCTTTAGACTTTTTGTCAATCAAAAAGTACCAGATATGGGAGTGATCAGGGGGAAATTCCGGGACTTTTTCCCTGAAAATTAGGTAATTGACCCCCTCAAAATCGGTAAAAC
>NZ_JADEXI010000636.1:0-2516 GCF_015207185.1 Microcystis sp. LEGE 08355
GATAGGAAAGGCAAATCCGGCATTTTTTAGGGAAGCTTTTACCCTTTCTTTCGACTCCTGCACGGCGGTATCGGGTAAACCCACCACGGCAATTCCGGGTAATCCCCCCGATACATCCACCTCTACCCCGATTTTAATGGCATCGATGCCGATAATTGCCGCACTCCAAACCCTTGCTAACATTTTGGCTCAAGTAAAAATAAAGTGAGTTCTTAGGAAAATGAAACAGGATGTTAGGCTAGTTTTCCGCATAAAAATGATTTGATCTGGGAATTTACCCTGAAAATCAGCGTATTTCTAGGGATAACCTAGCCAGAAAAGCTGAGAGCTTAATGGTATAGTTAAAAAAAAAGCAATTTGTCTATGAGCGAGACTATTTTTAGCAAAATTATCCGGAAAGAAATTCCTGCCTCGATCGTTTATGAAGATGATCTGGTTCTCGCTTTTCGAGATGTTAATCCCCAAGCACCCACCCATATCCTCATTATCCCCAAAAAACCGATTCCGAAACTAGAGGAAGCCAGCGACAGCGATCGAGATCTATTGGGACATTTGTTACTAACTGTTAAAAAAGTGGCCGCCGAAGCTAAATTAAGTCAAGGTTATCGAGTAGTGATCAATAATGGGGAACATGGGGGTCAAACCGTCGATCATCTTCATGTCCATCTCTTAGGCGATCGCATAATGGCTTGGCCTCCGGGTTAAACTCCTGTTATTTTCCCGCATTTTTGGGGAATTCTAGAACTAGAATCGTTCTTTTCCGAGTCGGTCTTCTCGATGTTGAACCCATGAATAAGTCTCTTTCTGCGATCGCATTGTCCAGCACCCTGCTGTTATTTCCCTTCACCCCTACGACTCTCGCTCAATCGGAATGCTTTCTCCAAAGAGCAGATGGACAACACATAGATCTTAGCCGTCTCTGTGGCAGTTCATCTAGAAATAGGAAAAATTCCCCGCAAGTTTATCAGCTACCGATTCAACGCCGGGTTAACGGCATTCCCACGGTGATGGTGGTTTTTAATAACCGTCACTATTATGAAATGCTTTTTGATACAGGTGCTAGTGGCATCGTCCTCACCGATGCCATGGCGAAAGCGATGAAAGTCAAACGGGAAAAGGAAGTAGTCGCTCATACCGCCGGCGGTGTCGTTACTGTTTATCTTGGTCGCATTAATTCTGTTAAAGTTGGCGAGGTGGCTTTATCTAATCAGATTGTTGGTATTTCTCCCCAAATGGAAGGATTAGGACTCTTAGGACAAACCTTTTTTGGTTCCTATGATGTCACGATCAAAAAAGATGTGATTGAATTACGTCATCGTTGATAGTCTGATGGGAAAAATGCCCGCTTTTCTGATTCTAATCTAAAGTTCCTCGCTGTATTTGTTCCCGTTCGATCGCTTCAAATAGGGTCTGGAAGTTGCCTTCTCCAAAACCTCTAGCGGCATGACGTCGCTCGATTAATTCAAAAAAGAAAGTCGGCTGGGAAAAAATTGGTTTAGTGAAAATTTGCAGTAAAGTCGGCTTTTCTGGGAGGGAATGACTATTTTGTTCAAAATCAATGAGAATTTCCTGTTTTTTAATTTCTAACCATTCCCAATCAGCAATATTAAAATCTTTTTTTTGATAGTCAATTTGTTGATAATAACTGTTGGGAACTGATAGAAATTCTACTTTCCTTTCTTTTAATTTTTGAGTTAATCTTAAAATATTTTCTGTTTTTAAAGCAATGTGTTGAATGCCAGATTTTTGATTAATATCTAAAAATTCTTGAATTTGAGAACTGTTACTATCTGGCTCATTAATCGGTAATTTTAATTCGGTTTCGGGGTGAACAAGTACCTGGGAATAAAGACCAGAACGATCCGTTTTAATAGTAAAAGTTTGCCTTTTTTTAAAGCCTAAATTTTCCTCATACCAATTGGCTGTTAACTCTAAATTTCCCTGAAAAACATTTAAAACTAAATGATCAATTGCCAGAATATCCTGATTATATTGTTGCTGACTATCATACTCAATCAGATTAGGATCGGCTAAAATTGGCGTGATTCCCTGCCTTTCAATTAACGTATGTTTGAGATCAGCAATGCTAGAGATTTGACAGCTTTTTATCTTACCCCTAGCCAAAACAGTTTCCTCAATAAAAATGTCCTGTTTAATTCTCCTAGCTAAACTGTCTAAATCCTCTACTTGAAAAGCTACATCCGCCACCCCTTCAGGATATTTACTTAAAAATTCCGCCACGGGACTAAGGGAATTTAAGGGAGAAGATAAGATAAAAATAATCTGTTTAGTTTTATCTTTTTGGATGCCATTGCCAACTATTTCCGTGTGCGTGTGCAGATTAACTAAACTTGCGATCGCCTGAAAATCCATCACCCGCACCAACCAATCTCGCCATTTTTTGGCCGATTCTACATAAAAATGAATATGATCAACAAACATAGATAAAGTCAAAAAAGTGGTTGAGTGTTAGTAAGTGGGGAGTGGGGAAATGGGGAAATGGGGAAATGGGGGAG
>NZ_JADEXI010000637.1:0-2498 GCF_015207185.1 Microcystis sp. LEGE 08355
TAATTGATCAACGGGTTGGCTTTTAAAAGGCTCTTTAACCGCCAGTTGTTACTGTTCTTAAATAGGTTAGTGTAGATTTAGCAAGGGTTTTCAGGATCAACAGACAGCTAAAAACCCCAAAAAGCACAGAACATCCCATCATCTCATACTGCGAAATTATACCATAATCGCTGGAAGTATTGCAACCTCGTAAACAAATGAGAATTATTTTCAATAAATTCTTAAGAAAAGATCAATATTGCGAAATGTAAATTTAAATATTCTCAACTATTAAAGCTTGTTTGATATAAAAAACTTATAAAAAGTTGTAATTTTTACTGACCGATAACTGATAACTGATCACTGATAACTGATAACTGACTGATCACTGATAACTGATAACTGATTACTGATGACTGACTGAGAGAAACTTTAAACAGGAGTGACAACTGCTGTTAAAGCGGCAGTAACCGCGTCCATCGGTTGATTACCGTCGATATGGTTAAGAGTCCCTTTTTGACCGTAATAATCTAAAACGGGGGCAGTTTGGTCGATATAAACCTGTAGGCGACGGGCGATCGTTTCTTGAGTATCATCTTGACGACCCCGTTGCATCAGACGCTCAATTAAGACCGTATCCGGTACAGCCAAATTAACCACAAATGTGTAACTATCGGCCAATTCTTCCAGTAATGCGTCTAAAAAGCTCGCCTGTGCCACCGTGCGGGGAAAACCATCAAGAATCCAACCCTTAGCACTGTCAGGCTGTTTTAAACGTTCCTGAATTAAACCTAATAACAACTCATCAGGGACTAATTCTCCCTTTTCCACATAAGCTTGTGCTTGCTGACCAAGTTCTGTCTTCTCTGTAATTGCTTGACGTAAAATTTCACCGGTAGAAATATGAGGAATCGTCAGAGATTCCGCTAATTTTGCCGCTTGGGTCCCTTTTCCCGATCCGGGCGGTCCCAAAAATATCACACCGATCCGTTTGCTCATGGATTAAATATAGGGTTTTAAGGGGAAAAATAACCAGTAACCGCAAAAAGGTCACTGGTTAACTATCTAACTACTTTTTAATCATGTCCTCATAGCGTTGAGACATGACATAGGTTTGAATTTGTTTCGCCGTATCGATCGCCACCCCCACCAGAATTAACAGGGAAGTTGCCCCCAAACCGCGAAAAGTGGTGACACCAGTAGCGCTTTCTACCAAAGTCGGCACGGTAGCCACCAAACTTAAAAAGAGAGCACCCAAAAGGGTGAGACGATTCAGCACCCCTTCCAGATAATTAGTAGTAGCGGTTCCAGGTCGAATCCCCGGAATACTGGCCCCCATTTTTTTCAGGTTTTGGGACATATCTTTGGGGTTAACGATCAGGGAAGCGTAGAAGAAACTAAAACCGAGAATTAGTAAGCTATAAAAAGCCACATAACCCCAACTATCGGGACGCAGGGCATTGACCAACTGAACCAAAACCTGACCGACCGGGTTATCCGTGGGTAAAGCTTGCACCAATTGGAAAGGTAACACCAACACTGCCGAGGCGAAAATAATCGGCATCACGCCCCCTTGATTGAGTCGTAGGGGTAGATAACTGGTTCTTTCCCGATAGAGACGACGACCCACCTGACGACGGGCAGAAACAATCGGAATCCGACGGGTTCCTTCCTGAACAAAAACAATGCCGATAATCATCACCAAGAAAACCAGCAAGAGAATCACCACTTGAGCGATCGCTTGTCGGCCACCCTGTTGAGCAAAAGTAATCGTATCACCGAGGGTTTTCGGTAAAACAGCGACAATGTTGACAAAAATCAACAAAGATGCTCCATTTCCCAGACCGCGTTCTGTAATCAGTTCCGAAATCCACATCACGAACATAGAACCGGCCACTAAAGCGAGAACCGTAGCGGCGATCGAGGGTAAAGTTCCGGCCACAACGCCGTTAGCCACCAATAAACCGAGAGTAATACCGATGCTTTGAATAATTGCCCAACCAAAGGCAATATAACGGGTAATTTGGGCAATTTTTCGCCGTCCTGCTTCTCCTTCATTTTTCTGTAAATCTTCCAAAGAAGGAAGGGCAGCGGTGAGCAGTTGCACGATAATTGAGGCGTTGATATAGGGAAGAATGCCGAGGGCAAAAATCCCTAACGTCGATAATCCTCCCCCGGTAAACAGGTCAAGGATTCCCAAAGCGGCGTTACCTTGAATAATTTCTGCTAATCTTGCCCGATCCAAACCGGGTATCGGTACAAACATCCCAAAACGGAGCAGAATCAGTAAACCCAATGTAACCAACAAGCGGCCGCGTAAACCAGCCGCCTGTGCCATTTGCATAAACGTTTCCTGTGCCGTGGGAGCCTTATCACGACTAACGACCATTAACAGTTACCTCTAGTGCAGTTTTTTTATGGGAAAAAGTAATCGAGGGGGAAAACTTTCTCGATTTTTTTAAGATTTCCCCTGTCTTTCTTATGATATAGCAATCAGGTCTTGGGGGTTGGGTGTGGGG
>NZ_JADEXI010000638.1:0-2494 GCF_015207185.1 Microcystis sp. LEGE 08355
ATATTTAATCGCTCTATCTGCGGTGGTCGTCGCCAACTACTCGCGTGATCCCACAAACCGCCAAATTCCCACACCCGTCCTATTGTCCAACCCGCCGTTAAGAAAAAATATTTCACTTTGTTACTCAATCTAGAATCAATCTCTAGCTTTCTGGCTTAATTAGTTTTCAGCCGTCAAATTTTATCAAAAAACTGCTAACGTCCCGTTAATTTCACCACCCCAATGCCCCCAAAGTATAGACCCAAGACCGCCCCCGCTAACAGGGATTGGGTGAGAGGATCTGTAGAAGGGGTTAAAATCGCGCCTAAAATCACCGCCCCCAAAACCACGAAACGCCAACCCGATAACATCGTTTGTGAGGAAATAATGCCTAAAAAGCTCAAAATCAATTGAATAACGGGAATTTGAAAGGCGATGCCGGTACTAAAAAGTAAAAGTAAGACAAATTCAAAATAGCGCTCGATCGACCAAGCTTGTTCGACCACTTCCGCCCCATAACTCACAAAAAAGTTTAAAGCGGCGGGAATCAGGGCAATATAGGCAAAAAATAAACCAGCAAAAAATAAAACACTCGATCCTAAGACTACTGGGACAATTAAACGCCGTTCGCGACGGGTTAACCCCGGCAGCACAAAGAGGATAATTTGCAAGAGAATGACGGGACTAGCCACCAGTAGGCCGCTATATCCAGCTACTTTTAGGGAGACGAAAAAAAATTCTCCCGGGGCTAACTGCAAAAATTTTACCCCTTGGGCGGGAACTTCCAGCACTTGTACTAGGGGTTTAACGAAGATAAAACATCCCACCGCACCCACAGCCACGGCAATTAAACTATAAAAAATCCGCCGCCGCAACTCCTCCAAGTGGTCAAATAAGGACATTTCCACTTCTCCGGGTAACTCATCGAGGAATTCAGGACTGTCTGGGGGTGGGGTTTTTACTTCTGTCGATGACATGGCTTTGGCTCGATCGTTCTCTACTCAAGCCTTTATCCTAGCATTGATAACCCTTAGCTATCAGCCGTCAGCTATCAGAATCATTCCAACATCGTCGGGTTTGCTCGGTGACAGGTTGCCAATCGAGTTTGAATTAGATCTCTTGCATAAGTCTAGACAAAATAGGATAAAATAGTCCAAGAGTTAAGATTCAAAGATGACTTACGAACAAGTAAAAACTTTCTGGGAGGGGGACAAGCCAGCTAGAAGGTAGATAAGGCAAGCGATATAGCTCTTTGTCCCTTGATGTAATCCTTCAACCGATAGCGGCTAATTTGCATTAGCTCTTCTATATTTTTTGGGAACATTTGATGTAGCTGGAGCCAATGATAGAGATGTTGACCCACATAAAAACTGCTGTGTCTGCGTTGACCTTTATATCTTTTTTCAGGTCTTGTGACATATTTTTGGATTCCCATATCCTTAATTTTTTTACCTTGCAGTGTGGCACTTGTATAGGCGATAGCTATAACAATTATCAGCTTTGATAGGTATTGCGGTGCTAATTGAGAACCTTCTAAGCTATAGCCTCCCGACTTAAAATCTCGAAACATCTCTTCAATATCAAATCTTTTTTGATAGGCCATTATTGCTGTCTCTAAATCTTCAAAGTTAGTCAAAATATACCAAGGTTCTTTTGTGCGAAAACCTCGGTAAGTTTTTTTCCACTTACCAGCTAAGTTAAACGGGCCAAATCCCTGCTCTTTTGTAATATTTACATCATTCAAAAATAGTTGAGTTCCTGGACTTAAACCCAATCCCCTCATTTCTTGATAAACTCCTTCCCCTGTTTTGACATTTGTGCTTTGTTTTTGTCTTAAACAAAAGTATAAACTCTTCTCCCGAAGCCACTTTCCAAGACTGACCGAGCAAAATTCTCTATCTCCTAACACCACTATTTTATGACCTGATAGCACGGTCAATGTTTTTTCTAATACTCGCTGCTGTTCTTCGAGATTACTACTTCCTTTTTTATCTAATATCTCCCAATAGATTGGCATGGCTCTCTTGTCATAAATCAGACTCACCATCAAGATATTTATTGCTCCCCAACTTGTCCGGTCTATGGCAATATACGCTAATCCTTTTGTTGTGAATCTCTCCTGCTGTTTTAACATCTCTTTTAGGACCGGAAACCAGATTTTTTCAATATTCAGAATTTCCAGCTTTAAAAATCTTTTTAGTTTTTTTCTCCGACTCTCAAACAGGATTGGTATTGGTAGTGCTTCTGCTAATATCTCTAACTTGGCTTGCTTTAGTATTTGCCAGGTTCCAACTATCATTAACAACAGTAGATATCTGGCTCGCCCCAGTTCATTTTCTAACACTTTCTGGTATAGTTCACTTATCATTTTTTTCTCTAGGTCATATTTACTATAGCAATTCTCTGACTCATGAGGTACAGTAGCAACAGTGAGTAAACCAATTGCGAATATCTTTTTGAGTAACTTCTAACATAGCTAATTCAATCCCTTCTATTAAGTCTTTGTAAGTTCTCG
>NZ_JADEXI010000639.1:0-2476 GCF_015207185.1 Microcystis sp. LEGE 08355
CCACACCCCACACCCCCACTTCAATAACACCTAATTGACAATGGACATGGCTGCCTTAATAAAAATTATTATTTTCCTGTTAGCCTGGTTAATTCTCTGGCTGCCCATTGCCATTGGTTTAGGGAGTCGTTTGGGATGGCAACCGCTGCAAGGGACAAAACCTGACCAAAAATTGCCCCTGGTGGCCTCTCTTTACGCCTTGGCTCCCTTAGTTATCTGGGTATTATTGAAGACAGAGGGGAGCAGCCTCCATAATTACGGATTAATTGGCTCATTTCCCCTATTTATCTCCCTAACTAAAGGATTAATCCTGGCAGTGGTGGGATTAGGGATAATTTTTTTTCTAGAGGGGATTTTGACATGGGTACATTGGCAGCCCAAAAATCTAACTCGTGCTTTTTCCTTGAGTTTACCCCTGTTGATAGTGGCCCTCTGGGTGGGTATTACCGAGGAATTAATCTTTCGGGGCATTTTTTTGAGCCAATTAAGCCAAGAATACGGTTTTTGGGTGGCGGGAGCCATTTCTAGCCTAATTTTTGCCCTGCTGCACCTGCTTTGGGAACGTCAGCAAACTCTGCCGCAACTACCCGGTTTATTTCTGATGGGGATGGTTCTGGTCTGGGCGCGGGCGATCGATCATGGTAGTTTAGGATTAGCTTGGGGACTTCATAGCGGTTGGGTATGGGGATTAGCTTTGCTAGACAGTGCCGAATTGATGTCTTACAGCGATTCTGGGTTAGTTTGGGTTAAAGGTATCTATAACCAACCTTTAGCGGGTTTAGCGGGTATTATTTGCCTCTTGGGGACAGCTTGGGGGTTAAACCTGCTTCAGTAGCCAAAAGCCGGTAAAAGTGCCACCAGAATCATCCGGTTGTATGAGGAGAAAGTGCAAACCTTGGCTTTCCTCTTTGGTTGCTTGATAAACATTGGCTGCCCGGGCCACTTCTTCATCTTCGTAGGTCAGGAAAATCCAACGCTCATTTAGACCCGATTCCAAAACTAAACCGCCCGATCGCCCCCTTTCTGTGGGAATATGATCGATAAATACCGGGTTAATTTCCCCTAACCAACGAGCGATCGCCAGAGATTTTTTACCACCGGTAATAACCACACCGGGGATCATTAAAGTGGAGGCTAAACCTAGTTTTAAAGGGTAAAAGGCCTCTGGTAGGGAAAGAATCGGTATTCGGCGATCGCCAAAAAAGTTAACTAAATCAACGGCGGGAAAACGAGCAAAACGCCACTCTTGACCTAAAAATTGCTCCGGTAGGGGTTGCGGTGGAGGAGAGTCGATATTGATAGGGATTTGGCGTAATTCTAGCTGTTTTTTCAGAGCCTTAACGTGACGGGTTAACTCAATTTTGATCTGTAAATTTTGGCCGGCGAGGAGAAATAAATTGGCGCATTGGGGGCGAAAAACTTGGATAATTTCCGGGGGGGAGACTTGACAAGCTTGCTGTAACTGTTGGGTTAACCAGTCGCTATTAGCTTGGGATTGGGGACAGGAATTTTCATAGATAAGATGACCAAGAGAATCGGAAATTAACAATTGCCAGACTGTGCCAAGAGAAGGAGAAGATGAAGATTTATAAAAATCCGCTTGCCAAATAGTCATAATTCAGTAAAAAGCCACCAGTAAAAAGTCAAAAAATGGTCAGGAGTAGAGGTCAACTAAAAATTTTACCCTACCAAGACTTTAAAAATCTAGGAGCGAGACAAAAAAGGCTATATACTAGGGAAAGCTATAGCAAAAAATATTAAGACAATGGAAGAAAATTGGCTAGAAATTGGGACAATAGTAGCACCCCAGGGACTGGAGGGAGAATTGCGAGTTTTATCGGTATCAGATTTTCCCGAACGTTTTCAGAAGCGAGGTATTAGGGGAATACAAGGGACTCAAGGGGGAGAAATCCGAGAAATTACTCTGCTCAGGGGACGTGAGCTACCGGGCAAAAATGTTTATATTATCAAGTTAGAGGGGGTTGAAAATCGGGAACAGGCCGAAGCTTTGCGCGGATATAAATTATGGGCGAATAAACTAGAAAAACCTCGCCTAAAAGCGGATGAATATCATGTTAGTGAGCTAGTAAACTTAGAAGTTTATCATCACCTGACAGGAGAAAAAATCGGGGTTGTAGTAGATATTTTGCGGGCGGGTAATGACATTTTAGCAGTGCAACTAGAAGCAAATCTAGCTTCCGTCAAGAAAAAAAGTCCATCCTCCGACTCAGAGGCCACGGCCCTGGTCCCCTTTGTCAAAGAAATTGTTCCACTGGTGGATCTGAAAGCGGCACGCATCGAGATTGCGCCACCACCGGGGTTATTAGAGATCAATTTATCCTAGTGGGACTTAAACGATCAACAAGAGTATAATAGAGCATAATCGTTATAGAGTAAGCACTTGACGTTGAGAGAGCAGCGATGAAAGAGACAACCCCAGTCGCGATGCCTCCCTGCTTTCACCGATGGTGTGGAC
>NZ_JADEXI010000640.1:0-2474 GCF_015207185.1 Microcystis sp. LEGE 08355
CAAGAGATTTAATTGATTAGTTCGCTCTAGATCAAAAATAATTGACAAAAATCGCTAAATGCCTTTCTCTATAAGGGTTACATCCCTTATAACCCCCGTCCATTGCATAACACAAACCGAAGAGCCAAGTTTCTCAAGGCGATTTATGAGAATTTTTATAAAGCATACAATCCGAAAGCGGCGGACCGGTTGGGAATTGTCTATACACCCAATGAAATTGTCCGTTTTATGATTGAAAGTGTCGATTATTTAGTCCACAAGCATTTTGGTAAGTTGTTGGCGGATCCAGGAGTAGAAATTTTAGATCCAGCGACGGGTACAGGAACTTTTGTGACGGAGTTGATTGAGTATTTACCGAAGGATAAGTTACAGTACAAGTATAAGCATGAGATGCACTGTAATGAGGTGGCAATTCTGCCTTATTATATTGCTAATTTGAATATTGAGTTCACCTACAAGCAGAAGATGGGTGAGTATGAAGAGTTTGAGCATATCTGTTTTGTCGATACCCTGGATCATGCTGCTTTTCATCTCAAGCAGATGGATTTGTTTGCCATGTCGGTGGAGAATACCCAACGGATTCAAAATCAAAATGACCGCAATATTTCTGTAATTATTGGTAATCCTCCTTATAATGCCAAGCAGCAAAATGCTAATGATAATAATGCAAATCGTAATTATGAAGAAATAGATAAAAGAATCCGAGATACTTATCTAAAAGTGAGTAACTCTCAAAATCAAAATAGAGCTTATGATATGTATGCTCGTTTCTTAAGATGGGCATCTGATAGATTAAATAAAGATGGAGTGATTGCATTGATCACTAACAACTCTTTTATAGACAAAAAAACATTCGATGGGTTTAGGAAAACGGTTTTACAAGAATTTAGTGAAATATGGTTGGTTGATTTGGGAGGAGATGTAAGAAAAAATACTAAAATTTCGGGTACAAAGCATAATGTTTTCGGGATTCAAGCAGGTGTATGCATTAGCTTCTTTGTTAAAAAATCAAGCCATAAAGAAAAAGCAAAAGTTTTCTATTTTAAGATGGCAGATAGTGATTTAGCCAAAGATAAGCTAATATTATTAAATGAAAATAGAATTGACAATTTAAACTTTCAGCATATTCAGCCTAACCATAATCATGATTGGTTGTATGAAAATAATGATTTTGATGAACTTTTACCTTTAATTAACAAAGATACTAAAACTGGCAAAAATGAAAAAGCAATCTTCAGGAACTTTTCGCTAGGGGTTATAACTGCTAGAGATGAGTGGTTGTATGATTTTAACCCTGATTCTTTAAGGTCAAAGCTAGAGTTTTTTTGTCAGTTTTATGCTTCAGAGCAGAAGCGATGGAATGATTCAGGAAAAATTACTTCTATTAAAAACTTTGTAAGTAGAGAAATAAAGTGGAGTGATGAGCTAGAAAATAAGCTTGTTAGAGGAGACGAAATAATTTTTGATCCAGAGAAAATTATTGTTGTTTTAACTCGACCATTTACCCAAAAATATATTTTCTGGAACAAAACAGTTTTACATAGATTACACCAATTAGAGAATCTATTCAAAATTGGTGATTTGGGCAATATAAGTATTTGTGTTACAGCACATAGTCAAGTGCCATTTTGTGTTCAAGCAACAACGTATCCCTTCGATTATGGCTATGGTTCAAGAGACACTACAGGGATTACTATTTATGCTTACGACAAAGAAGGAAACCGCATCGATAATATCACCGATTGGGGATTGCAACAATTCCAAAACCATTACAACGATAAAAACCTCACCAAACTCGATATCTTCCACTACACTTATGCAGTCCTTCACTACCCGGAATATCGCAGTAAATACGAATTAAACCTGAAGCGAGAATTTCCCCGGCTTCCCTTTTATGATAACTTCTCTCAATGGGTAGAATGGGGAAGCAAACTAATGGAATTACATATCAACTATGAAACCGTCGCACCCTACCCACTAACCCGCATTGATACTAATAATAACCTCAAACCAAAAACTAAACTAAAAGCTGACCGAGAAAAAAATTCTATCAACCTCGATGATGTCACTTTCCTACAAGATATTCCCAAAATTGCCTGGGAATATAAACTCGGTAATCGTTCGGCCTTAGAATGGATTTTAGATCAATATAAGGAAAAGAAACCCAAAGATAAAACCATCGCCGAAAGATTTAATAACTATCGCTTCGCCGATTATAAAGAAACAGTAATTGACTTATTACAACGAGTCTGCACTGTCAGCGTCGAAACCATGAAAATAATAGAAGCGATGAGGCATTAAAAAGATTGCTTCCGGGAAATCTTATTCTACATTCTACACCCTGCCTCCAAGAAAAACTTTTTGCCGCAAACCCTAAGTAGGGAGGCATAATTATTTGTAGGATGGGTTAGCGGTAGCGTAACATGAGCGGGCGTTGGGTTTCATGCTTCAACCCAACCTACGTTCATCTTATA
>NZ_JADEXI010000641.1:0-2472 GCF_015207185.1 Microcystis sp. LEGE 08355
TCAATTGTTTCATTTAAAAGAGCGAGCTTTAGGAAAATTGTCTGAGCAATTTTTTGATAATTGACCACTGTTACATTTGGTAAATCGAGGAGTTGATCAAAATTTATCCACATAACCCACCTCCTGTTCTGTTTTACTATTATACCATGCTCACACAGAACCTAGAAGAGCCGGTATCCTGACCATTAAATCGAATTCCTTGAGCCATTGTGAGCCGATCAGGATTTCTTGAATATCATCCCCAGCCAAGACGGGAACTTCAAACTCTCGCTCGTTGATGAGAACTTTACCGAGATAGATATCGAAGTTTACCAATCCTCGCGCGGTGAGCATTTCTTCTTGATCGAAATACGCCCAATTCAATCCTTCAACATCCTGTTTATTTATCGCTAGAAACTCGGTAAACCCGGTATCTAGCATGGCATCTACGGAAAGATTCTCGCCTTCTCCCGTGATGAGAGCGATCGGGAAAAATATCTCGCAATTATCACCGAATGTTCCTCGGATTATATCGTTCCACAAGCTCCCGTCCCGTCCAACCGGAAAAGACAATGGATAGAATCGGGATGAGCGGTTTTTTGATCGATGTCGATAAAATATTCCTTGCTATCCGGCTCGGTGGCGATATACCGTCCGTAATGTTCGCCGATCAACTCTGGTCTGATTTGCTCGAATATCGTCCAACAACGTTGATAAAACGCTTCATTTTCCGATTTTCTTTTCGCTTTTTCTGCTTCTGTCCATTGGATTTCAGGAAAAATACGTCCTCGACGGGGTGTTCTGTTAGGAATAGGTTGTGTCATGGTTTTTAATCTCCCAATCTGGTGATTTTCAAGATTAAATAGCATCATAAATATCGATTATTATAACATAATTTTTGTTTATTTCTTTGAATAACAGGTCGGATTAAGGCTAGTTTTCTACTTATTGCGTAAAAGAATAGGGTTTAGTTTATCCTGAAATCAGATTCTTTGGCAAAACAAAAACTGTTCAATAGATTTTATTCAGTCGATTGACTGTGGTTAAAAAGTACAAATTATTCGGTTAATAGGGTGAAACGCACCCCCAGAATGAGGGTGCGAGAGAGGTCAAGGATTAACGTCGGCGTGGGGATTTAGCTGGGGGCAATTCTGGCCGGTTGCTTTCGGGCAGTTCACCCAACGAGCGAGCGATAAGGGCGTTGACATCTCCTGCGCTCCAACCGTCAACGCAGGTCAACAGTCGGGTGCTTTCCAAGTCGATCAGTTGCTCGCCGTATTGGTTGTGAAAAGCGTCGATCATTTCCAGTTGCTTTTTCTCCTCGTCGGATTGACGTGTACGCCAGTTAAAGCAGACGGAATAATAAGGTCCCTCCGCACCGACTTCTTTCTGAAAACTGAGGGTGAAGATACCGAGTGCGGGTTCGCCGTTATTCATAGCAGCTTGGACGGTATTGAACAGAGCGGAAATGCTCTGTTTTTTGATATACCCGACACAGACGGTATTGGGTGGCAGAATTTCGGCGGGTACATTGGGAGCCGGGATAAAAAATAGCTGAATCCACAGCACGTTATCGGTTTTGCCTAGAGTACCGAAATATTTCGATACTTTGATGATATTTATGTCGATTTTGTCCTCTGGATTGGACTTGCGATGTTGCGGGTCGGAACCCCCGACGAAGATGCCGCCTCCCCCGTCTTTACAGTTGAAACGAACCGAGTAGGGAACATCGGGAAGACAAATGGAGTTAGCGGGACGACTACCGAATACCTTAAATGTCATGGTTTTGACCTCTATGTTAATTTTTTTACACCTAATGCGATAGCTTTTAAATTGTCTAAGTTTTTAAGATTTTTTCGTTTTTATTGATATTTTTATGATTTATTTTCTTGAATTTGAGCCAATTATAAAAAGCGAGAGAAATTTCCCCCGCTTGTACGATTAAATCTAGCTAGTGGTTTACTTTAATCTGACGCTGAGAAGCGGTTCGAGAGTGGTCAGTTGACGTTCTAAGTCTGCATATTCAGCTTGATAGGTTCGTCCTTCATCGGTTTGTTGCAGTCTGAGGAGACGAGACCGTAAAAGGGCGATCTCCCTTTCCATGCTGGCGATCTCCTCTTGGTTTTGATATTGGGCTTTTTCAGCTTCCAACTCGATCAATTGCTTGAGCGATTCGAGGTCGGCATGGCTTTCGGGTTTTGGCTTCTGGGAACGTAATTGCAGAATGATATCGATGGTATCGGTGCGGTACACTACCCGTTTGCCGTTGGCCGTCGCACCCTCATTGATGATCGACAACGCCTGTTTGATCGCCATCGGTTCGATTTCTTCTAGTTTGGCCGAAAGTGCGGCTATCTGCCAGCGGATATCGGCGTATTCATCTAGAATGTTCGAGGTTTGAACGGTTGGAGTCGGAATTATCGGTTGGTTCATGGTGTTTAACCCTAGATTTACACCTCCCCGCTTGGCGAAGATTCTTATCTCTTTTGTGTC
>NZ_JADEXI010000642.1:0-2467 GCF_015207185.1 Microcystis sp. LEGE 08355
GCTCACAGTCATGGGCTTCCAGAAACAGTATTTATCTATACGTTGGGAGTCTAGCGCCGTCAATATCTAGACTCAGGGATTTTGGGTAATTTCTTAAAGATTCCCTTGCTGGCATCAACTTCGTACCTCACCATTAAGATAACTGCGTATTTAAATTGCCTGTTGAGATGAGGCAAGAGACTTCGCAGGAATTTGATGACAGTTTACCCAAAATTGATCGGGAAATTATCGACTAACCGTTGGTTCTATAATCTCAATTTTTTCGATGATACCGAAGTTTTCACTAATTGCTCGTGTTGCTTTCAGTTGACCGGTTACTAAAAACTTCAGCTTCATTTTAATTGAGGATGTATCGGCTGGATTTCCTGCTAAAAACTGAATTTGTCGCAGTTGGGCTAAAATTCCCAAAGAAGCTGCATTATATTCTGTTTTGTAGGTAGTATCTTGATTATAGGCTTCGATTAATTGGTCGTGGTGGGTTAGGATAGAGCCAGCAATGAGAGCCGTTAATTTTTCCAGTTCATTGGTACTTGCAGCTTGTACCTCTATGAAAAGTTCTTGTTCAAAATTTCTTAGGCTAAAAATCCCGACAAACGAGTAGATAAACAGGATACTTTTCGCTTTTGATATATCATAGGTAAAGTTACACTCTTGCGTTTTATAATTGATGATAAAGTCTTGTTTTTCCTGAAGCCAAATTTGCTTTTCTGTTAAGGTCCCTTCAGCAAAGAAAGCTTGACACTGAACCGTTCCTTGTAGGGGTGTTTTGGCTAAGATATATGGTCCTAAAGGTTTTCCTTGGCTGACAGCCAGTTTTTCCCGAAACTCTTCTGGACGCGGTTGATTAGAGGTGTTTTCTCCGGGTTGTTGGCTGATGGTAAAGCAACCCGGAGTTATAACAATCATCGGGAGATTACTGCTATCATTTGAGTCAACCGGTCCGGCTTTAATGTGTTGCTCTGCGGGAGAAACAACGCTTGCTAAGGTTTTAACTAGCAAGCTGATTATTCTCAAAACTAGGTTTTGAATCATGGCAGTTTTGGGGAAGAATATTAACTACTTCATTGAGAGAGAACTTCTACTTTTTTAGCGTCGTCAAGATTTTCTTCTTCCTCAGCTTTAGCCAGCAATTCTTCTAATACTTGAATCGCACCACTGATGCGCAGCATGGTAGTTCTTAGATTAGACTCTTGTGTTTCTAGATCAGCTAACATTTTTTGACCAGACTCATATTCAGCTTTGAGTTGTTGGATGCGTTCTTTGATTTGTTCTTTCATAGGAATAAATCGTGGGAAAAGTTAGTTTTTAACCTAGGGTTTCTAGATCGTACCACAAAAACTGTAAGTTAAGGACAAATCCAGGTAAAATATGGCTCTTCGGTTTGTGTTATGCAATGGACGGGGGTTATAAGGGGTGGAACCCTTATAGAAAAAGACATTTGGCGATTTTTGTCAATTGTTTTTGATCTAGAGCGAACTAATCAATTCAATCTTTTGCCAGATAAGGATTTAGTCGATTTATGCCACCCTATCGAACCATAACAAGTAACGAAGAGCCTAAAATATCTTCTCCTGATAAAGTAGCAGGCTTTTTTAAGACTTCTACGGGTTGATCAGCGCGATAAATTTCGACAAGTTTATTTTTGGTATCAATTAACCAGCCTAAGCGCATTTGGTTGGCTAGGTATTCCTGCATTTTCTCCCGTAAGGGTTTCATCTTGTCTGTTTTAGAGCGCAATTCTAAGACAAAATCAGGACATAATGGGGGAAAGGTATCTTGTTGTTCGCGGGTTAGACAATTCCATCGTTCTCGACTAACCCAAGCGACATCAGGAGAACGGTTTGCACCATTGGGAAGGCTAAATGCTGTGGAGGAATCAAAAACCTCTCCTAATTGGGTTTGTTCGTTCCAAATGACAAAACGACTAGCGAGTTTAACGTTGTATTTCCCTGTGCTTCCTCCAGTAGGTGACATCATGATTAATTCGCCGGTATTACTGCGTTCAAGGCGGAGATCTCGGTTGGCTATTGCTAGTTTTTTAAACTGTTGTTGGCTGATTTTGCAATGGTTTGGCAGATTAATTATCGCTGGTTTCATAAATCATCTATACTTTAGACGTTCATAATCTGAGATTTATTAAACTTCTGAAATCGTAGAGTCAGCAAAGAATCCAGTTCTTTTTTATGTTTCAGATGGGCATCATTCAAACATTCATAAATGGCTGAAGAAAAGTCAGAAAAGTTCTCATAATATTTACCATATAAACATTTCTTTTTGACCAATTTCCACAGCCTTTCAATTAAATTTAGATTAGGTGAATAAGACGGCAGATAGAGCAGTTCTATTGACAAAGAAAGAGCCAATTCTTCAACAATTTTACATTTCTGATAGCGGGCATTATCTAATACGAGAGTGATGGGAATCATTAGTCCTAAAGCAGCTATTTTTGACGTGAGTTCACAGACTT
>NZ_JADEXI010000643.1:0-2466 GCF_015207185.1 Microcystis sp. LEGE 08355
CTACTCTAGCATACTAAAGTTAAATTGGCAACTATAGATTAGAGTTATTCTTAGTCGTGCTTCGTGTCACTGAGCCTGTCGAAGTGCTGTTCTATGCTGGCGGAACTTTTCATCTCCGAGGTGAAACCGAGAGATGAAAAGCCGACATTATAGGTAAAAAGCGATTTCTTTCTCCTTGAGAGGGGCAAAATCGGCGGCTAACAACAGCTGATTTAATTCCTCTTGGGGGATATGTTTGGCCCCGATGCGGACAATTCGCGATCTCATCGTGTTAGAAACCCCGCTTCTTTGTCGTCCTGCTTCCAAACCCATTACCCGGTGATAAAGTTCCAATTTTGCCGGGGGAATTGGGGAACCATCAAAATCAATGCCATTAGCGATCGCCACATCAATGGCATCAGCGCCCGTAGTTGTGGTTAAATTAGTTTCGGTGGACATAAAGACAATATAAAGGATCGTTGCTATTTTATCAGGCGATCGATATCCGCCGCTATGATCAGGAAAGTAATCTTCATTTCTGTGTGACTATGGCTCAATTGCCGACCTATCAACCAAAACAGTTATCCCTGGGCCCCCTAGAAGCGGAAATTCTCAATATTGTCTGGGAATTGGAACCCGTTAGCGTTAAGGATGTCCACGATCGCATTTTAGCGGATCCAGAACGGGATCTGGCCTATACTTCTGTGACTACGGTACTGCGTCGTTTAACTAATAAAGGCTGGTTAAGTTGTTATAAAAAGGGTCGGATTTTCTACTGGAAACCGATGGTTTCTAAGGAACAAGCACAGGCAATTAAAGCCTACGAACAATTACATCGTTTTTTGGCTATTGGCAATGCGGATGTGGTGGCTTCTTTTGCCGATAGTCTCGATACTGCTAGTGTCGAACAATTAAAAGCGATCGCCTCTCGTTTAGATACCCTGCGTCAACAACGGAGAGAAAGCTAATGCACGGTTCAATGTTATTACTAGCATTAACTATCGCTATTGGTTTACGTTGGTTTCTGCCTAGCTATCAGCGTCGTTGGCAGACAACGCTATTTTTCTTCCTCTTTCCTCCTTTGCTGCTGTTAATGACAGTTATGTCGGTGGTTTGTATGGGCTATCGCGGGCAAATGCTAGGCTATAACTCTAGTTTAATTAGTTACTTTAGTGCCATAATTTGGCTAGTTTTTGCTCTATTTTGTCTGATAAAACTTTCCTATCGAACTTGGCAAACCCATCGGGATTTTAGCAGTTACCCCCTCAAAAAAATCACCACTCAGAAGGCGAGAGTTTTAGCCCTCGATTTTCCCTACAGTGCCAGAGTTGGCTTCTGGAAGTCGGAATTAATTGTAACCCAAGGATTATTAAATCTCTTGGATCAAGAACATTTACAAGCAGTTTTAGCCCATGAACAAGCTCACCAAGAATATCATGACACCTTCTGGTTTTTCTGGTTAGGTTGGCTGCGCTCCATGTCTTCTTGGCTGCCCAATAGTGAGAATTTATGGTCAGAATTGGTCTTCTTGCGGGAATTGCGCGCCGATAAGTACGCTTCTGGACAGGTGGATTATTTACTATTAGCTGAATCCCTGCTTTTAGTGGCAGAAAAAGTTAATCAAGTAGCGGAAATAAATTTTTCCGATAGTTGCTGTGTCGCTCTTAGTGATAATTC
Source organism: Microcystis sp. LEGE 08355 (assembly GCF_015207185.1). Lineage (NCBI taxonomy): Bacteria > Bacillati > Cyanobacteriota > Cyanophyceae > Chroococcales > Microcystaceae > Microcystis > Microcystis sp. LEGE 08355. Next base: position 1,657 of record NZ_JADEXI010000643.1, read on the forward strand.
TTTAAATAATCGTTTATTAGAGAGAATCGATGCTTTAGTCGAGTCAGAAAAACCCGAACTTCCCAGATTTAACTATCAAGTCTGGCTATTGCTTTCTCTCTCCCTTGCTCCTTTCCTACTCTTGCCTTTACACTCCTAAAAATGACCCTAGAAGTTGGACAAAAAGCCCCCGAATTTGCCCCCCCCAACCAAAGAGGCGAAATTAGCAAATTAGCAGATTTTGCCGGTCAGTGGTTGGTATTATATTTTTATCCCAAGGATAACACCCCGGGCTGCACCACAGAAGCGATCGATTTTACCGCTTTGTCACCGCAATTTCAGCAATTAAACGCGGTAATTATAGGAGTTAGTCCCGATTCAGCCAAGTCCCACTGTCGTTTTATTGAAAAACACCATTTAACTATTCAATTATTGAGCGATACCGAACATCAACTGGCGGAAATTTATCAAGTCTGGGGATTAAAAAAATTTATGGGCAGGGAATATATGGGGATTAAACGCTCCACTTTCCTGATCGACCCCCGGGGAAATATTGCCTATATTTGGTCAAATGTCAAGGTAAAAGCCCATGCAGAAGCGGTTTTGAAAAAACTTGAGGAATTGCAGTAGCAAGCCCCTAGCAGTTGATTTTTTCTGGGTACTGATTGCGTTCTTTTAAGTACCTAAGCAAAATTAATTACACATATCTAACTACCCCTTGCATGAGTGCCTTTTGCCTTTTGCCTATCCCAACCAAGAAATTAATTTTGCACGACTACTTATGTTGGACTAGAAAGGTTTTCAAAAATCGCACATCTAGGTGATCGGGTG
>NZ_JADEXI010000644.1:0-2465 GCF_015207185.1 Microcystis sp. LEGE 08355
GTAAAATTGACGGGGGGGGCGATGTTCCCGCAAAAAAGATGTCTAGATAGGGAAAATCGTGGATTAAAACTAAATTATGCTGACGGCAAAAATTAACCGCTTTTTGGAAAAATGCCAAAGGTGCGATCGCTGTGGTGGGATTATGGGGATAACTCAAGACCATCAGCTTCGATTGTGCCAGCACTAGGTCAGGAATGTCCTCTAAAACCGGCAGAAAGTCATTTTTTGCCAAAATTGGCATCCCGTAGATTTGACCGCCGGCAAGGGCAACACCGCCCAAATGGGAGGGATAACCCGGATCGAGGAGTAGGGCAAAATCTCCAGGGTTGAGAATGGCCAAAGGTAGATGGGCCGTGCCTTCCTGAGAACCAATTAGGGGTAAAACCTCCGTTTCTGGATCGACGGCAACACCAAAGCGATCGCTATACCAGTTAGCGGCAGTTATGCGGAAGTCTCTGGTTCCATTATGGAGTAAATAGCCGTGCGTGTGAGGATCGTGGAGAGATCGCTCAATAGCATCGACAACATGGGGAGCAGCACCAAGATCGGAGGAACCGAGCGAAAGATCGATAATGGTATTACCCGCTTCTCTACTGGCAGCTTTTGCCCGATCCATATCGGCAAAAACGTTGGATTGTAGTGCCTGTAAGCGGTTTGCTAGGGTTAAGTTATTCATAACCACGGATACCTAATTAGCTGACATAGGTATCGATAAAAGATTGTAATTGTTGTTTGCCGATCGCCCCTTCATGAGTGGCAATAATTTCGTTATCTTTAAAGATGCGTAAAGCAGGAACACCTTCCACCTTACATTTAGCCACCGAGTCGGGGTTAGGGTCTATTTCTAGTTTAACTACTTTTAGCCGTTCGCCGTAGGTGTTGGCTACCCAATCGATCGAGGGGGATACCAGACGGCACGGACCGCACCAACTCGCCCAAAAATAGACTAAAACGGGTTTTTCGACCTCAAAAACCTCTTGGTCAAAGGAATGATCGCTAATGACAGTTACGCTACTCACAGTATTTATTTCCTCACCATCGCTACTGATTATCATAGAGGTTCTGGGTACTTTTCGGCAATTATCCACTTCCAAAGTTCCTCAAACATTAGGATCAAAGACATCCCGTAAACCATCACCGATAAAATTAATACTTAACACCGTGATCACGATAGCCAGAGCGGGAAAAATGACCAAATGGGGAGCAGTTGTCAAGTAATCTTTAGCTTTAAATAACATTTGTCCCCAAGTCGGCACATCGGGGGGGAAACCCAAACCCAAAAAACTCAGGGTTGACTCGGTAATAATCGCATTACCCACGGCTAAAGTGGCAGCCACGATAATCATTCCCAAAACATTAGGCAATAAATGCACCCAGATTAAACGGAAAGGAGTGGCCCCCAAAGCAATCGCAGCCGAGATAAATTCCATCTCCCGTAACTTTAAGAAATTTCCCCGCACCAATCGCGCCACCGACATCCAATTTAAACCCCCGATCACCAAAACCACGAGGATAAAAATACCCGTTTCCGGTCCGGCGATTTTCTTGATACTATCGCGAAATAGATAGACAATCAGCAAAAGTAGGGGTAATTGGGGCAAAGATAGAAATAAATCCGTTAATCGCATCAATAAGCCATCGATCGCCCCCCCGTAAAAACCAGAAATAGCCCCGATCGCCGTCCCCAGAATCATCGCCACCATCATAGCGGCAATCCCCACCGCGAGGGAAATTCGACCCCCCACCAAAATCCTCGCTAATTGATCCTGGCCTAGATCATTAGTCCCGAAAAGATGTTTTAAACTAGGGGGAGCCGTAGCTTGACTAAAATCGATCGCATCTATAGGAACTCGATAGAAAATCGGACCGAATAGGACAGCAAAAATAATTATCATTAATGCGATCGCTCCTATTACTGCCAGGGGATCTCGGTAAAAACGTCGCCAAGTATCGATAATTGGAGAAGACAGGGAAGACATAAGCTGTTAAGTGTTTAAATTACTTGTTGAGATCAGGTACTTTTGCATTGGGGGAGATTCCGCTAATCTAAGAATAAACGGTTTAAATGAGTCTTTTTAGTCTGCTGTATTTTAGGTAAAATCTCAAGATAAGTCCCTTTATTGAAGGAACCGTTGTGTTATAATATAACTCAAGTTCAGAAAATAGAGAGTAAAACTATGACTGTTAAAGAACTTATTCAAACAGCAATTGATAATCTACCTGAAGGACAACTAGATGAACTTTATCAATTAATTAAAAATTTCACCGCCAGCAAAAACAACTTATTAGAAGAAAAACCATCCTTATTTAAACGGCGTTTTCCAGTGGAGAATATGGTGGATAAAGCTAAAATACTAGGTGACATGATCAATCCTATTGTAGATGAAGAAGATTGGGAATGTCTGAAGTAATTGTGCTTGATATGCATATTTGGTTGTGGTTAATAAATGGCAATTTTGACAGAG
>NZ_JADEXI010000645.1:0-2463 GCF_015207185.1 Microcystis sp. LEGE 08355
GTCGAACTGTCATAGATTTGACCTCTTTTCAACTATGCCCCTTCATTTTACCCTGAGCAATGGAGGTGTCTATCGTTGAGGTGGCGGAGGGGATTAAACTAGAAGTTGTTGGGTTTCCTTTTGTCAACCCAGCCTACACCTGACTTTAACTTGCATTAGGGAACGCACTTAAACCCACAGCTGCAATCAATGTGCATGGTGCGTTCCCCAAAAAATCGATCAGTGGAGCAGTAGGAGCCACATTAGGGAACGCACCCTACAAAATCTACGCAGTGCCTTCGGCATCGCACTTTGTAAAATGGGTTGAAATATTGCAATAGAATCATTCTCCCGCAATGGTCAAAACTTTTCTGTAGAGTGTTTCGCTAATTCGGAATTCTGCTTTTAAGATTAGCTGATCAATAATCGGTTTAATATTCATAATCAATTCTTTTTGCTTGGCTTCGAGTAAAACGCCCAATATTCCAGTAATATTTAGCCCAAGAGATTGTGCGACTTTGCGTCCTTTTCTTTCATCCAAAATTAATATATCTGCGCCTAATTCTAGCGCTAAAATAATCCCTTCTGATTCTCCTCGGTCTAATTTATTGAGTAGTTGATTAACTTGGTTTTGCTGGGTGACGGGCCGTGTTTCTATCCAAGATAAGGTCATGATTTCAATCGTGCCAGGTACAGCGTAGCCTAAACTCGCCATTTCGTCATAAACGGCTTGAGGAATGATAATTGTTCCATAGAGTTGATGCAAAAGGGTTAACTGGTTAACGGCGGCTAGGTTGGTAATGGGTGAGGTGTCACTCACGACGATCATAGTCTGCCTAGTTTTTGTAAGGTTTGGATATCTTCTTCTAATTCTTCAAGGTCATAATGGACACAAATCTCTCTTAGATTAAGTTCGTGTTGAAATTGGAGGAGGTTCATGCCTGCAAGATGACGGGCTTTGCCGATGCTGATTTTGTCTTGTTTAAAGAGCATGATGGCGATTTCTAGTTTTAGCTCGTCTTCGGAGAGTCCTGATGCGGTCAGTATGTCATTAGGAATAACTACGCTCATAATTTTTAGGGGTTGGCGATTGTCAAATCAGCGATGGTTTTATGATAGCTCGCTTGTGTCTAGTGCCTTGAGGGAGGTTTATGATTTCTCCAATCTCCATTAAAAAGAAGCAAATATCAAATAATCCTCTTTTAAATAGCCAAAAAAGAGACTCTTGCGGATATCCTGGGGTAATACCTTCAATTAAAGCTTAGTTTTTGTCTGCCTGGGTGGGGCGGCGCTTGAAGCCAGCCCCCAGAGCGACGACAGCCCCCAGTCCGACGAGGGCAAAGGGTTCTGGGGTGGTGGCGGGAGGAGCGGTATCGCACTTAAACCCACAGCTGCCATCAATGTGCATGGTGCGTTCCCCAAAAATCGATCGGTGGAGCAGTAGGAGCCACATTAGGGAACGCACCCTACAAGATCGGCGTGCTGCTACGCAGTGCCTTCGGCATCGCACTAAGCCAGTATAGCACCCTACAGCAATCCCTCCAACCTTATCTAGGGGTGCTACCCAGTGCCTTCGGTATCGCATTTTAACCCACAGCTTTAATGAATGTGCTACATCCGCTTCAGCAATTCATCGTACTCGTCGTGTGCCCCAATCCAGTACCAGTAAATATGATCGGATTCTAGCAAACCCAAAACACGATAGTTGATGCTGACACGAGCAGAATAAATCGGTTGTTTTTGGCTTACTCGTTTGAACTGAAGGCTCGGATGGGAAGGCTCTTCCTGCCAAAGAGAGTAGGCTTTATCAGCTTGTCCCTGAACTGACACAGGAAGATCACTTAGCTGCTTACGAAATGACTTTGTAACACTTGATTTCATTTTTGTGTTGGAAAAACTTGATCAAGTGGCATGGTTTCACCTTTGGCTATTTCCTGACGCACCATTGCAGCCATCTGATCCCATTGCTCTTCTGTTGTGGCGGCGAAACGAGTTTCCCATTTGTGTTCATCTTCTAAATCCGCCAAAAATCGAGCCGCAATCGCATCTTGTTGTTCGGGTGGGAGTTGCTGGATTTGAGCAATTGCCTGTTGAAGCAGTTTGGTCATGGGTTCATCGCAATAAACACTACAATTTCCCTATTTTAACCGATGTTCAGAAAACTTTCGTCAGACTCAGGACATCTGTTATTTGTAGTTTTCTTTTTGTTTTCAGCCCAACTCAATAGTTTTTTCAGTGACGGAAACTTGACCTATAACTGGACTTCCCCCATACATAAATACTAAAAAATTAACAAAACCCTTACTGCAGGTCGCTTCTAAGAAAAAATTGAAAAGAGACTACTGGGTACATTTTTCACTTGAAAATGGCTGTACCGTTGACTGTATCTGGAGTAGAGCGATTCCGTAGAGTTGGCTGTATAGTGATCGCTAACCTGATTTTAACAGATAGTGTCATTAATCTCTAGAGTAAGGGATTCCCTCT
>NZ_JADEXI010000646.1:0-2457 GCF_015207185.1 Microcystis sp. LEGE 08355
GTGTGGGGAAGTGGGGTGTGGGGAAGTGGGAAGTGGGAAGTGGGAAGTGGGAAGTGGGGAGATGGGAGATGGGAGCAGGGAGAAAAAAGCTGATCACTGAATACTAAACCTATCGGAAAGGGGGACAAAAAATGCTAGGATGGCGAAAGCACAGAGAAAAGCGAAAGAAAGGAATATAACTTTACATGGAAGAGTTTGACAAGTCAATATCCTTTGATGGCAGGGATATTCGACTAAAAATAGGGCTTTTAGCCCCCCAAGCTGGCGGTAGTGTTCTGATCCAATCGGGAGAAACGGCGGTTTTAGGGACAGCAACCACAGCAAAAGCCAGAGAAGTAGTAGATTTCCTGCCCTTAACCGTTGATTACGAAGAAAGATTATATGCCGCCGGGCGCATCCCGGGAGGATTTTTGCGTCGTGAAGGTCGTCCCCCGGAAAAAGCAATTCTGACCGGTCGTTTGATTGATCGCCCCCTGCGGCCTCTATTCCCCAGTTGGCTACGGGATGATATTCAGGTGGTCGCTACGACCCTCTCGATGGATGAGGAAGTCCCCCCGGATGTTTTGGCCGTTACTGGGGCCTCCGTGGCGGTTTTGTTGGCAGGTATTCCCTTCCAAGGGCCGATGGCAGCGGTGCGCGTCGGTTTACTAGGGGATGAATTTATCATCAATCCCACCTACAAGGAAATCCATAACGGAGAATTGGATCTAGTGGTGGCCGGTAGTCCCGAAGGAGTGGTGATGATCGAAGCGGGAGCCAATCAGTTACCAGAACGGGATATTATTGAGGCGATCGATTTTGGTTATGAAGCAGTGCGCGACCTGATCACCGCTCAACGGGAATTGATCGATCAGTTGGGTATTCCCCTCGTCACCCGAGAAGCACCGGCAGTAAACGAAACCGTGCAGAATTTCCTGAAAGAACAAGCTAAAGAGGAAATTAAACAGATTCTCTGCCAGTTTACCCTCAGCAAAACCGAACGGGATGAGAAATTAGAGGCGATCGAAAATCGGATCAAGGAAACTATAACCGCTCTCCCCGATGAAGATCCCTTAAAATCTCCAACGCTGGAAGAGCCGAAGTTAATCGGTAATCTCTTTAAGGATCTGACCAAAAAACTGATGCGCGCCCAAATTATTGAGGATGGGGTGCGGGTTGATGGTCGTAAACTGGACGAAGTACGGCCGATTTCTTGCCGGGTGGGAGTTTTACCCCGTCGGGTTCACGGTAGCGGTTTGTTTAATCGCGGTTTAACCCAGGTGCTTTCGATCGCCACCCTCGGCACCCCCGGTGATGCTCAGGATTTGGGGGACGATCTCCATCCCGAAGACGAAAAACGCTATCTTCATCACTACAATTTCCCACCCTTTTCCGTCGGTGAAACCCGTCCCATGCGTTCTCCTGGCCGTCGAGAAATCGGTCACGGTGCTTTAGCGGAAAGAGCGATCGTGCCTGTCCTCCCCCCACAGGAGGAATTTCCCTATGTGCTGCGGGTGGTGTCGGAAGTCCTCTCTTCTAATGGTTCCACCTCCATGGGTTCCGTGTGCGGTTCTACCCTGGCGCTGATGGATGCCGGTGTTCCCCTGAAAAAACCCGTTAGCGGTGCGGCCATGGGTTTAATTAAAGAAGGGGAAGAAGTGCGGATTTTGACCGATATCCAAGGTATCGAGGATTTTCTGGGAGATATGGACTTTAAGGTGGCTGGCACTGATTCTGGCATCACCGCTCTCCAGATGGATATGAAAATCCCCGGTTTAACCATGGAAGTGGTGGCCAAGGCGATCGAACAAGCTTTACCGGCCCGCAAACATATCCTCGAGAAGATGTTAGCGACCCTAGAAAAACCCCGCACGGAATTATCTCCCCACGCACCGAGGTTATTGACGATCAAGATCGATCCGGATCTGATCGGGTTAGTCATCGGGCCAGGTGGTAAGACGGTTAAAGGGATTACTGAACAGACCGGCACGAAAATTGATATCGATGACGATGGGACTGTCACCATTTCCTCCACCGATGGGGAACAGGCCGAAAAAGCTAAACGACTGATCTACAATATGACCCGCAAACTCAATGAGGGTGAGGTCTATCTCGGTCGCGTGACTCGCATTATCCAAATCGGCGCTTTTGTGGAAGTTTTGCCGGGGAAAGAGGGAATGATCCATATTTCCCAATTGGCCGAGGGACGCGTCGGTAAGGTCGAAGATGAAGTGGCCGTAGGGGATGAGGTGTTAGTTAAGGTACGGGAGATCGATAGTAAAGGTCGTCTCAATCTCACCCGTCTCGGTATTCATCCCGACGAGGCCGCCGCTGCCCGTAAGGCTGCTACTGTAGTCTAGGTAAATTTTCTGTTCATGGTTAACTCTCGATCGCTCGATCGAGAGTTTTTTTATCGCTAAAATTGCCTAAAAACAGCAATAGAGACGCAAAAACCACGCCTCTATCCCAGTATTTTCC
>NZ_JADEXI010000647.1:0-2457 GCF_015207185.1 Microcystis sp. LEGE 08355
CCCTACACCCCACCAACAAACTTTTTTAGCAAACCCTAATTAGAAATCGATCGAGTCTTCGTGATTAAGAATTGTTTGCAGTATTTCTAGGGGAACAGTAGCAAAGTATTGCTGGAGAAAGTTTTCTAGGGCCACCGCTTCTAGAAATTGCTCAATCTTATTAATTTTTGCCTCATGATTGACTAATTCAAAGGATAAATTTTCTTGATTTTTCTTGACTTTAAAGCCATTTTCTGCTAGGGAAATTAATCCTAATTCTAGGGTATGATAGCTGAGGTTTAAGCGGTTTTGTAATTGTTGACGGGAAATACTGGTTTTAGTTCTAGCTAAATATTTCCCGATCCCGACAAGGTTTATCCATGGGGTGTGAGCGGATTTTTTCAAAGGACTAGCATAGGCAAGAACTAACTTTTTATCCCGTAAAATTGCCTGTTGATATTCCCTGGAAAGTTTTGTCCAATCCCGGGGACATTCCCAGAGAAAAAGGGGATTTAATTGGCTAACTTCTTGACTAATTTCTCGATGGCGATTGTCGATTAAAAAATCTTTTTTATTGCTATAGCTTAAGTATTCTTGTTGATAGGTTTGCAGGGCAATTAAGCGCACTTCATAGCGATTTTTGTAGGTATTAAAATCTAATTCAACTAGGGCATTATAACGGGTATCGGCAGCAATTTCGTCTTTGTGATGACCCCACCACATACCGGGGAATCCCTGCTCGATTGAACTATCCCAAATCTCAAAAGTTGTCCGGGGATAAGCGATTTTTTTGCCCTTGAAATCCTCAAGATTTTTATGCCAAAGATTTTGAAAATAACAATTTTGAATTAATAGCTTCGGTGTCGGATTACCCATCCCGCAGGGTTCCAGCAATTTTAATTCTCGAAATAGACTTTTTCCCAATTGGGAAACCGTCACCACCGCATCCACTTCTATCTGGGAAGAAAGGGAAGTTAAATCAATTCCTGTGCGTCGCAACTGTTGATTAATTCCCTCAATAAATAGGGGTAAATTTTCTATGGTTAAACTTAAACCCGCGGCCAAAGGATGACCACCAAAACGATGTAAAAGATGGGATTGAGAGGATACTAATTGATAGAGATCAATCTCACGAATTGACCGAGCGGAACCCTTAGCAAAAGGTGGTTCACTGGTACTTAATAAAATTGTTGGTCGCTGGTATTCTTGGGCGATTTGTCCCGCAACTAATCCTAAAATTCCCGCCATCCATTGGGGATCATCTAAAATAATTACATTAGTGGTGGAAAGATCAATTCTCTCTAGTTTTTTCTGAACTTGTTTAATAATATCCCGTTGGATTTCTTGGCGACGAATATTGGCTAATTCCGCTTGTTCAGCTAATTCGTGACAACGCTTTTCATCTTCACTGGTGAGTAATTCCACACAAAATCTAGCATCGCCATAAATGCGACTGACGGCATTAATGCGCGGTCCAATACCGAAGGATATATCCATCGGTCTATCTCCGGTTTTGTTACATAACTCGAGTAATTTTTTAACTCCCAAACGCTGAGTATTTTGCAGTTTTTGAAGACCTTTTTGGGCTAAATAACGACATTCTCCCGTCAATTTGACTAAATCAGCAATTAAACCAATCGCAACTAAATCCAGTAAATTTTCTAGGGGTTTTCTGGGAATATCTGCCAGGGTTAAATACATCGCTTCCACTAATTTATAAGCAACAGCAACCCCAGAAAGATGATAGAAAGGATGGGTTTCCACAAAATAGCGGGGATTAATCAGGGCAATCACCTCGGGGCGCTCGTCGGGTAGGGTATGATGATCGGTGATGATAATATCGATTCCTAGACTGTTTGCATAGTCAATTTCAGCGATATTCGTGCTTCCCGTGTCACAGGTGACGATTAAACGGGTTCCTTGATGCGCTAGTTTCTCGATACCGGGACAATTGAGGCCGTGGGATTCTTTTTGGCGATCGGGTATGTAATAATCTAACTGTTGATAGGGTGGGAAAAACTGCCCCAATCCTTCCCAGAGGACACTGGTAGCGGTGACACCATCGGCATCGAAATCACCCCAAATAGTCACTTTTTCACCTTTATTTAGGGCTTTTTCCAGTCTTTTGACGGCAAAGTTCATTTCTTGCCCAAAATCAAAGGGAGTTTTTGACTGATAAGCTTTCTCATCCAGAAACGTCCGCAGAGTCGCCCCATCCCGGACACCGCGATGCCATAATATTTGTGCCACGACGCTGCCATCCGACTCTGGGGTGTAGTCTTGGACTATTTTTAAAAACTCTTGGGGAAGAGCTACCGATGGGGGAATTTGCCAGTTAGACACGGGATATCAAGGAAAAAGTAAAAAAGGTGGCAGTTTTTGTGATTTTCCCTATCTCCATTTAGGGCTTGCTGAATAAATGTGAAATGTAGGCAAGGTAAGGGTTTTGTGGCTTTACGAGCGAAACAGGTGCAAGAT
>NZ_JADEXI010000648.1:0-2451 GCF_015207185.1 Microcystis sp. LEGE 08355
CACCACGCCCCCCCAATCAACAGAAAGTCCTAAATTTGCTGCTATGCTACAGATAATCAGAGGGGTAATTACAGTTAAGAGAAGACCCTGAATCCCTAGACGCAATTGTACGGTATGGTTATCGCCGCCGTCTCTCGTTTCCACATACCAGCGCACTGCTTGGGGAAAATAAAACACCCAGTACAACAGCAAAAGATAATCAAAGGGATTCCATAAAGATAAATCGCGTCTGAGTTTAGGAGCGAGATTAATGGTGGGGACGGTGCTTTCCTTCATAATTTCTATCTCTGGCTATTTACCCGGTGATGGTTTATTAAGTAGTTAGGTGTTAACTGTCAAACACCCCCCTTATCAAGGGGGGATTAAGGGGGGATCAAACCCCCTCAAGGTAGGGTTGATTCATGAATCAACCCTACTATGAATCAACCCTAGGGATTAAGGGGGGAGCCATCTTCAATTTAAATATAACCAGCTAAGTGAACTACTCTCAACAGAGTTGAGAGCTTCCTATTTCACGGGGGATTGCCTCAAGACGGACTTACGCCCAACTTTTGGTCTTACATCCCCTCTATAGGCAGTATCGCTAGTTCCTAACGACAATATCCGTAAGGCTTCATTTTTGATGTTTATCGCCGCATTTATATCACGATCATGGGTTGTTTTGCAATGCTCACAAGTCCATGTTCTAACATCAAGTGGTAAACTCGCTACTTGATTTAGACAGACATTACAAGTTTTAGAACTAGGGAAAAACCTATCAACTTCGATATAAGTTTTTCCTTCCCATTCTGCCTTGTATTTAAGCATTGTACAAAACATTCCCCAACCACAATCACTAATAGCCTTAGCTAAATTATGATTGCGTACCATGCCTTTAACATTGAGATTTTCTACCGCAATAACTTGGTTTTCGTTAACTATCTTACGGGATAGCTTGTGGAGAAAATCCTCACGACATCTTGAGATTTTAGAGTGAACTTTAGCTACTTTACGTCTAGCTTTTTGACGGTTGTTACTTCCCTTCTTTTTACGGGATAACTTTTGTTGTTTACGCTTTAAATTACGTTGATGTTTAGCTAAATGTCTAGGATTCTCATACTTACTACCATTGCTGGTAATGGCAAAATGAGTAAGTCCTAAATCAATTCCTATGCCTTTGCCATCCTTTGATGTCTCAGGCAACTCCAATTCGTCATCAACTAAAATAGAAGCGTAGTATTTACCGTCTGGAGTTTTTGAGATAGTAACGGTTTTAATTGTTCCTTCAAATTCCCGATGACGCACACAATAAACTAATCCAACTTTACCCGGTAATTTGAGGTAGTCACCTTCAAACTTGACATTAGCTGGATAGCTAATTGATTGCCTACCATGTTTGGACTTGAATCTTGGTAATCTAGCCCGTTTTTCAAAGAAATTTTGATAAGCTTGCGATAAGTTCAAAGCAACAACCTGTAAGCACTGAGAATAAGCATCTGTCAACCACTCATATTCTTTTTTGAGACTAGGCAATAGTCCCTGAATATAGTTTCGTGTTAGCCCTTTTCCTGTGGTTTTATAGGTTTCTTGGCATAAATTCAAGGAATAGTTCCAAAACCAGCGACAACAGCCGAAGCCTTTAGCTAAGGCTATTTCTTGCTCGGTATTGGGTTTTATTGTGAATTTATATGCTTTGTACATGGCTGTTATCAAGAATCTATATTTATGATAACACAACTTTATAGAATTGTCTATATGCTGGTCAGCATTCATCCCATCGCTAAAAGCGAGGGACTTCTGCTGACACTAAGTTAAATCAACTTCTGAAAGACAAAAAGGGCAAAAAATCAGAGTTTTAGCAATAAAATAACTATTTTTTGACCAAAAAAGTCATTTATTGGCTTTTATTGCCTTTTATCTTTCCGCATCCCTGTTTTAACCCCCATGAATCCCAATCGGGCGATCGAGATTAATTTTTTGGCCTGCTTATTCGATAAAATAGGAAGCTGGGCCATCTAATCAAATCTGTATCCTTAAGGCTATGACAATTATTTCTCGATCGATCCCCCAATCACCCACTAAATCATCGTCTATCGGCGGCTGGCGCGGTTTGATCGAAGAATATCGCCAATTTCTGCCCGTAAGCAGTAAAACCCCTGTAATTACCCTCCTAGAAGGCAATACACCCCTGATCCCCGCCCCCTATCTCTCAGCACAAATCGGGCGCGATGTCAAGGTTTTTGTCAAATATGATGGTTTAAATCCCACCGGCAGCTTTAAAGACCGGGGCATGACCATGGCCATCTCGAAAGCTAAAGAAGAAGGGGCAAAAGCGGTGATTTGTGCCAGTACCGGGAACACCTCGGCGGCGGCGGCAGCCTATGCAAGAAGGGCCGGGATGCGGGCCTTTGTGATTATCCCCGACGGTTATGTGGCCTTAGGAAAATTAGCCCAAGCTTTATTGTACGGAGC
>NZ_JADEXI010000649.1:0-2446 GCF_015207185.1 Microcystis sp. LEGE 08355
CCCTTATCAAGGGGGCAGGGGGGATCAAAGACAAAATCTATCTTCAATTTAATTGAAACCACTTACTTAGGGTTACAGTTAAATTATTCCGGGTCTCGGAGGCCTAGTCACTAATCAACTTAGACAAAGGACAAGAGAGCCATTCTAGATAACTATTACTCAATTCTTTGACAGCCAATTCATAGAACCTCTGACCGTGTTCGGGAGTGGCTAAAGCAGGATTGGAACCCATACGACCATCGGGGTAGTTTTGGCGAAAATTAGCCGCACCGTAAATATCATGACCAGAAGCCACTTTTTCGGATAAAAAGGCGTTTTTAAGGCTCTCAGGGTAAAGATACTGAGTTAAGGCCACTTCGCTCGGTGTAGCGTGGGAACCTTCTTGATCTCCATACAATTCTTTGGCTAAAAGATAAACTTCTCGCACCATAAACCAATTGGCCACTTGACATTTAACCTCGTTTGTGTTAGGCAAATTGAGGGAATCCAAATGATAATAGGTTTCCGCAAAAGCGGCCTTTAGGGTGGCAATATTACCCCCGTGACCATTAATGAAGAAAAATTGACGAAAACCGGCTCTAGCTAAACAAGTCACATAGTCGAGGATGACTTGAATCAAAGTGCTAGGACGAAGACTAATTGTACCGGGAAAAGCCGTGTGATGTAGGGCCATACCGACATTTAAGGTCGGTGCTACCATTGCTCGTACCTGTGTCCCTACTCCTTTAGCGATCGCCTCAGCGCATAGAGCATCTGTACCAATTAGTCCCGTCGGCCCGTGTTGTTCCGTGGAACCAATAGGAATAATAATTCCCTGAGATTGTTCTAGATAGGATTCCACCTCTAACCAGGTAGATAACTGTAATAACATTCGGCTCTACCCCCCCGAGTGCAGGTTGACCAATTGAGATAAAATTAGGACGAATAATCAAGTATTTTTATGTTAACCCTTGACACCCCCCCCTTGTCGGCGAGTACGGATTTCGTTCCCAATCATCGGATTTTAATCGTTGAAGATGAAGAAGTGATTCGGGATATGATTATTTTGGCTTTGGAAGAAGAAGGTTATGAGGCGCTCGGTGTTAGTGATGGTCGCGCTGCCCTAGAATTACTGCAAAGTCAAGAATCTAATCACGGTGAATCTCGGTTTGATTTGGTCGTTTTGGATTTAATGTTACCCCAAATCAGTGGTCTTGATATCTGCCGTCTGTTGCGCTATCACGGCAATATTATCCCGATTTTAATCTTAAGTGCCAAGGCCAGCGAAACCGATCGAGTTTTGGGTTTAGAAGTGGGTGCCGATGATTATCTGACTAAACCCTTTAGTATGCGAGAATTAGTCGCTCGTTGTCGCGCTCTGATTCGTCGTCAAGGATTTACTTCCCTAGCTGCCGCTCCCGTGCGAAAATTCCGCGATGTTCTTCTCTATACCCAGGAATGTCGGGTGACGGTGCGACATGAAGAAATTAACCTTTCTCCTAAAGAATTCCGTCTCCTCGACCTATTTATGAGTTATCCGCGCCGAGTTTGGTCAAGAGAGCAGTTAATTGAACAAATTTGGGGACCAGATTTTTTAGGAGACACCAAAACCGTCGATGTTCACATTCGCTGGTTACGGGAAAAACTGGAAATCGATCCCAGTCAACCGGAATACCTGATTACTGTACGCGGTTTCGGTTATCGTTTTGGCTAGGTGAGCGATTATATTTTCCCGATTAGCGATCGCCGCTCCCGCAGACAATGACTATTTTCGCTTTTATTTTCGGGGTAGTTTTAGGTTTGAGTATTTGTTACTGGCAAGTCTCACGCTTAAATAGAGAGTTAAAGCGAACCCTAAGCGCTCTCTCGGATTCGGCGGATTTGTCGGCTTCTTTTCCCGTTACCTCCCTAGTGCGTCGAGAATTACAGTTTCTCTCCCAAAGTCTGCAAGAGCGAGAAAAGAGCTTAGAAATTCAGAAATCCTTGCTAGAACTAGCGCCGATCGCCTATCTTCATGTGGATGCCGATAATCAACTACTCTGGTGCAATCAACAGGCAATAACCCTCTTAAAACTCGATCGCTGGCAGCCAGATCAAGTGCGTCTGCTGCTGGAATTGGTACGCTCCTACGAATTAGATCAATTAATTCAAGAAACTCGCCAAAAACAGAGTCCACAGGTGCAAACTTGGACTTTTTACCCGACTAATTATCCTGTTAACCCCATTAGCGATCGCCAAGTGATTGCTCCTAAATCGATTGCCTTGAAGGGTTACGGTTATCCCTTGCCAGAAGGTGAAATCGCTGTATTTATCGAAAATAGACAGCCTTTAGTGGAATTATCGCAAAATCGCGAGCGAGCTTTCTCTGACTTAACTCACGAGTTACGCACTCCCTTAACCTCTATTTCTCTCCTCACCGAAGCTTTACAAAAACGCCTCCAAGCTCCCGAAAGACGCTGGTTAGAAC
>NZ_JADEXI010000650.1:0-2434 GCF_015207185.1 Microcystis sp. LEGE 08355
GGAGGGATCGAACCTAAAATCCATTTTTAATTTAATTATAACCAGCTACTTATCAAATTTAGATGCACAACAGCTTCATAAGTTTGGGGTTTAACAGAGGGCGATTTAGGGTAAAATAAAAGCAAGTTAGCAAGATTAGGCGAGGGAGTAAATCATGGATTATGATGTCGTAATTATTGGGGGTGGACCGGCGGGAGGTCACTGTGGTAGATTATTAAGTGAAAAAGGTTATCGTGTTCTTTTGGTGGAACAACATTCTAGTTGGCAAGATAATAATTTTTCTAGTGCCGCTTCTCCCCTAGAAATTTTAGAACAATTCAATCTCCCCGAAACCGTAGTGGCTAGGTTTTGGAAAAATATCGAAATTATCTCCACTAGCATACATCATTTTTGGTCATCACCGCAACCTTTAGGGGTAGTTTTTGATTTTGCCAAGTTGCGAGAGTTTTTAGCGGCGGAAGTGCTGCGTTTGGGGGGAGAAGTTCGTTTAGGTTGTCGTTATCTGAAATATCAACAGATGGAGGATCAGCTAACTGTTTTCTTGAAATCAAAAGGCGAGGAAATCGAGACAGTTACTACTCGTTTATTGGTTGATGCCACGGGATATGCTAGAGCAGTTATGTATAAACACAGACGAGAAAAACCTGATTTTTTAAAAGCAGTGGGCATTGAATATTTAATTACTGTGCCAGAAGTAGATTATCAAAAATATCAAGATAATTTAGTGTTTTTTCTAGGTCATAAATGGAGTCCTAAAGGTTATGGCTGGATTTTTCCTATGGATAATCAGCAATTAAAAATAGGAGCCGCTTGGTTAGAGGGAGAACATCCTTATATTTCTGAAGTTAAGCCTTTAAAAAGTTATATTACACAAATTATTCAAACCTACATAAATCTCTCTAAATATGATATAATCGACATCCATGGGTCTATTTTAGAATATTCGCTCAATCTGCAAGATATTTATTATCAAGAACCGAATATTATAGCGATTGGTGATGCTGTTTCTACGGTTAACTTTTTAGGAGGGGAAGGTATTCGCTATGCTATGAAAGGAGCCGAAATTGCTTGTCAATACATGGAGGAATATTTACAGGGAAAATCGAGTAGTTTTGCCCCTTATCAACAGCGGATGCAAGAATATTTTCAACCCAAATGGAATTTATCTGATCGCCTCAGTCGCAAAGTTTATTTAGAATATAGTGATGCGCGTATTGATCAAGGAGTATCCTATCTCAAGTATCTTTCCACTCAGGATATAATCGACATTTTATTTTACTACAAATTTGAAAAATACACAAAAGGGTTAGGAGGATTTCTGCTGGGGAAATTACGTCAATGGTGGCGCAGAATTTTCCCTAGTCAAAAACCTGAGTAAATAGGCTAGGATAAAGCTAAGGAAACAATATTGGTAAAGACCGTGAGTAAGTTTATTCGCTACAGTACAATTATCACTCTGCTGGGCATTTTAGCAGCCTGTAGTGGCAATCCTGCCCTAGAAAATCGTCTGGCTGCCGATCCTAATCTACAAACAAATCCCATACCAGAAAATTCTCCTAATAACAGGCAATTACCCGCAAATTTTCCCGCAGAAATTCCTCGATATAGTCAATCAGAATTATTATCCGTGCAGACAAATCCTGATAATAATGGTGGACAAACCCGTTGGCAATCCAACGATCCCAGCAATGCGATCGAGGCTTTTTATCAACAGGAATTAGTTAATAATAATTGGGAAATTATCACTCCCTTTTCTGGGGAAGGAGTTAATAGTACCCTAACGGCCCGTCGAGATAATTTAGAGTTAACTATCACCATAACTGCCACTTCTCCCAATACCGAATATAGCCTCGATTATCGTCCAATAGGAACCCCAATTTCGTCCCCTAGTCCCTCCCCTAGTCCCTCCCTTAGTCCCTCTCCGTTACCCAATCTCAATCCCACCAGTTTTAACGATCTCGAATCCTTACCTAATACCTTAAAAAGCCACATTCAAGACTTAGCTAGATTGGGAGTATTAACAGGTAATAACAATCAGTTTAACCCTAATGATACAATAATGCGCCGAGAATTTGCTCGCTGGTTGTTACAGGCTAATAATGCCATTTATGCTAATGTAGCGGGTAAACAAATCCGTTTAGCTACTCCCAATAGTTCCCCAGCTTTTAGTGATGTTAAAAATAACGATCCCGATTATATTTATATTCAAGGATTAGCGGAAGCGGGGTTAATTCCCTCTCCTTTAACGGGAGATAGTAGCACCATTTTATTCCGTCCCAATGCTCCTTTAACCCGGGAAGATTTAATCGCTTGGAAAGTGCCATTGGATATTAGAAAAGCTTTACCGAGCGCCAATCTTGATACGATTAAAAATACTTGGGGTTTTCAGGATACTAATAAAATTAACCCGCAGCTGGTGCGCGCTCTTTATGCC
>NZ_JADEXI010000016.1:0-21788 GCF_015207185.1 Microcystis sp. LEGE 08355
CCACACCCCACACCCCACACTCTGCCCCCAGGAAAAACTTTTTGCCGCAGACCCTATTTAAAACCCCCCAAGCTCGATCGCCAGAGTCACTAAAAGACCACTTCGGTAATCCCACCCTCAATTGCCCCGAAGCGAGAGCGAGAAACTAAGACAATTCGATACAATATTGTCAACAAGCATTAAGCGATTTAAACTATCGATCGAAGGTAAAAGTCCCGAAGTTATCGAAATCTAGGGGGAGACAAAAACAAGCATGGGTAGAGTAGTAGGCATTGATCTAGGGACAACTAACTCCGTCGTCGCCGTGATGGAAGGCGGAAAGCCAGTGGTCATCGCCAACTCGGAGGGCATGAGAACCACCCCTTCTGTGGTCGGTTTTAATAAAGATGGGGAGTTAGTGGTCGGTCAAATGGCCCGGCGACAAGGGGTACTCAATCCCCAAAACACCTACTATGGAGTCAAACGCTACATAGGTCGTCGCTACTCGGAATTAAACCCCGAATCGAAGCGCGTCCCCTACACCATCCGCCGGGATGAGATGGGCAGTATCAAAATTAAATGCCCCCGTCTGCAAAAAGAATTCGCCCCCGAAGAAATTTCCGCCCTAGTTTTACGCCGATTAGCCGAAGAAGCCAGCCGTTATCTAGGGGAAGAAGTGACCGGGGCCGTCATCACTGTCCCCGCCTATTTTAATGACTCCCAACGTCAAGCAACCCGGGATGCGGGCCGAATTGCCGGGTTAGAAGTGCTGCGGATTCTCAACGAACCCACCGCCGCTGCCCTAGCCTACGGTCTTGATGAACAGGAAAGCAAGAAAATCCTCGTTTTTGACCTGGGAGGCGGTACTTTTGATGTTTCTATCCTGGAAGTGGGTGACGGCGTTTTTGAGGTGAAAGCCACCAGTGGCGACACCCAATTAGGCGGTAATGATTTCGATAAAAGAATCGTCGATTGGTTAGCCAATCAATTTTTGGAACAGGAAGGCGTGGAGCTGCGCCAAGACCGGCAAGCCTTACAAAGACTCACAGAAGCGGCAGAAAAAGCCAAAATTGAACTGTCTGGGGTCAGCGTCACCGATATTAATCTACCCTTTATCATCGCCACGGAAGACGGCCCCAAACACATCGAAACTCGCCTGAGTCGGGCCAAATTTGAGGAGTTATGCGGCGATTTAATCAGTCGTCTCCGTCGTCCTCTCAAACGGGCCCTTTCTGATGCCGGTTTGTCCCCCGTCCAACTAGACGAAGTGGTACTGGTGGGCGGCGGCACGCGGATGCCGGTGGTGAAGGATTTAGTGCGGAGTTTTATCGATAGGGAACCCAATCAAAATGTTAACCCTGATGAGGTTGTAGCGGTCGGGGCGGCTATTCAAGCGGGAATTTTGGGCGGCGAGGTCAAAGACGTGCTGCTCCTCGATGTGACCCCTTTATCGTTGGGTTTAGAAACCATCGGCGGTGTGATGAAAAAGTTAATCCCCCGCAATACCACTATTCCCGTCCGCAGATCTGACCTTTTTTCTACTTCCGAAAATAATCAAACTGTGGTGGAAATCCACGTTTTGCAGGGGGAAAGGGAAATGGCCAGCGATAATAAATCCCTGGGACGTTTTAAATTAACCGGTATCCCCCCCGCACCCCGGGGTATTCCCCAAGTGCAGGTGTCCCTCGATATCGATGCTAACGGTATTCTACAAGTCACCGCTAGGGATAAAATGACCGGACGGGAGCAAAGTGTCACCATTCAAGGCGCTTCTACCCTCAGCGAAGGGGAAATTAACCGTATGATCGGCGATGCTGCCCGATTTGCCGAAGCAGATCGTACCCGTCGCGAAAAGGTCGATAAACGCAATCGCGCTCGCTCTCTGGTGGATCAAGCTCAACGACGCTTAAAAGATGTTACTCTCGATTTTGGTAATGAGTTTACCCGTTCCTATCGTCGTCAAATTGAGTCTTTGAGTACGGAAATTATCGACGCTTTGGAGAAAAATGATGACCGTCGCATCGATCGCGCCCAGGCAGACCTACAGGATGTTATCTATGAATTAAATCGCGAGGTACGGCTACAATACGACGAGGAAGACGAGGGCTTTTTTAGCGCTATTCGCAAGACTTTTACCGGGGATAAGGAAGATGATCTTCCCTCCGAACCGCGTCGCGATCGTTATCGTCAGGATTATCGTCCTAGTACACCGGGTTATCAAAGTGATTATCGACCCAATTATTCGGCTAATCAAGATAGTTATCGCCCCCGCAATCAGGACAATTACGACAATGGCCGCGATAGCGATTGGCAAAGTCCCCCCCTTTCGGAGGAAAAAAGTTATAACAATAGTAAAAGTAACCGCAGCAGCGGCAATCGTTCCCGCAATATTCCCCCCCAAAATAACTGGGATGATGAGGATGATGATTGGTTTTAATCAGTGATCAGTAAACAGTGATCAGTAAACAGTAAACAGTAAAAAGACAGTGGGAAACTACTATTTAATACTGCTCGCTTAATACATACTGCTCACTTAGAACTCAAATCTGATAACCGATAACTGATAACCGATAACTGATAACTGATAACTGATAACTGATAACTGAATATATGCCACAATTAGTTAATTATTATGATGTTTTAGGAGTATCTCGCACGGCTACCAGTGACGAGATAAAAAAAGCTTTTCGACGACTGGCGCGCCAATATCATCCCGATGTTAATCCGGGGGATAAATCGGCCGAAGAAAAGTTTAAAGATATTAATGAAGCTTATGATGTTCTCTCCGATGAAGAAAAACGGGTTGAGTATAATCGTTCCTTGACGGGGATTAAGCGCCGCGGGATACGTCCGGGGGAAAAAGCCAATAGTAACGGTAATGGAAAAATCCCCCGTACAGAACAGGATTTATGGAAGTTTAGAGATTTTAATAACCTTAATACTAAGCGCGCTAAAATTGCCTCCTCTCCCCGTTTAACTCGTCGAGATGTGGAGGCAAAATTAACTTTACCTTTAGAGAAAGCCTATCAAGGTGGCAGACAAAGAATTCGTCTGGAAGATGGTAGATCAATAGAGGTAGATATGCCGGCAGCCATGATCGATGGGCAGAAAATTCGTCTCAAAGGTCAGGGTATTGAAGGGGGTGATTTATATTTAAAAATAACTATCGCTAGGCATCATTTTTTTAGGATTCAAGGTTCTGATATTGTCTGTCAAGTACCGATTACTCCCAGCGAGGCAATTGTGGGCGGTTTTGTGGAAATTCCCACCATTGACGGGTTAGTTAAAATGATGATTCCCAAAGGAGTTAAAAGCGGTCAAAGATTACGTTTAGCTAATAAAGGTTATCCCACTTCCCAAGGAGAAAGGGGCGATCAATTAGTGGAAATTATCTTAGTTAATCCTCCCAATCCTAGCCCTGAAGAATTAGAACTTTATCAAAAAATACGGGCGATTGAAACTTTTAACCCTCGTCAAGGTTTATAAAGATTATGCTAGGTGGGTTACGGCAAATTTGAAATTTTTTGTCAAAAACATAACTTGTTCTTGCCTAACCCACCCTACACCTAACCCCTAATTCCTGTCTTCTTATGATAAATATAATTGATACAATTAAACCTTTTTATCCTCTAGCTTTTAAGGCTATTCGGGGCAATTTAGAGGGAACACAAAAACAATTATTAAATACTCTGCAAAAAATCGATCGCTCGCGAGGGGGATTTTGGGGACAATGGTTAATCTCCCAATTATCAGAATCCCTCAGTTTTAGCGATTCTCGCCTATCGCAAAGCCTCTGGGGGTTAAATTTCCCCAATCCCGTCGGATTAGCGGCAGGATTCGATAAAGACGGTTTAGGGGCAGGACTTTGGCCTAGTTTCGGCTTTGGTTTTGCCGAGGTGGGTGCTGTCACCCTAGAAGGGCAACCGGGCAACCCAAAACCGAGATTATTTCGTTTACCGGAAGATTTGGCGGGATTAAACCGTATGGGGGCAAATAACCTCGGTGCGCCAGTTCTAGCGGCAACTCTCCAGCAATCTTGGCAAAGACAACCCCGACAGATTCCCATCGGCATTAACCTCTGTAAATCGAAAAATACGCCCCTAGAAAAGGCCCCAGAGGACTATTTAGGCAGTTTTCGCTATTTATTCCCCCATGCTGATTATTTTGTCGTTAATGTTAGTTCTCCCAATACTCCCGGTTTGCGTTCCCTGCAAAGTGGGGAACAACTCGATAAAATTCTCGACATTTTACAAAGAGAAAATCAAGGCAGAAAACCCCTATTAGTGAAAATTTCTCCCGATTTAGAATGGGAAGATATCATAACAATTATTGACTTAGCTTTCTCCTATCAATTAGCTGGAATTGTCGCTACTAATACCACCACTAAACGCACGGGATTAAAAACTACAATTCTGCCTGAAACTGGTAAACCAATCACTGAAGAAGCAGGGGGAATTAGTGGGCAACCTTTGCGGGAACGTTCCACAGAAGTGATCCGTTTTATCTATCGGCAAACCCAAGGCAATTTACCGATAATTGGAGTGGGAGGCATTTTTTCCCTCGATGATGCTTGGGAAAAAATTACGGCCGGTGCGAGTTTATTACAGATTTATACCGGTTGGTTATACCGAGGACCCTGGCTAGTATCAAATATTTTACAAGGATTAACAGAAAAATTAGAGGCCAATGGGTTGACTAATATTAATCAGGGGGTGGGAATTAATAATGAACTTCTGCCAAAAATCAAAAATATTCCCTTAGGGAAAGAGTCACGGGACAGTATTAAAGAGTCAGAATAAGCAAAAGAAAGAAATTGTTTATTAGGCTCGATGATTAAATGACAATTGTTAATAGAACGAATCTAGGTCGTGAGCATCCAGCTTTTTTACAATTGTTTACACAAACATTAATAATTATGACAAAGCATCAGTTCTTAAAGAGTTTTTATTCTCGGGTTATCAATCCCTTAATAAAAGCCTTCTAATCTCAAGAGAGAACGTTTTGTTTCCTTGAGATTAGAGGACTAAAAAATTAATGATTGCTTCACATTCTAACCCCAAAAATGTTTTGGCGGCAACTCTGCTAACAGTGGGAATTTCCCTAATAAACGTACCGACGGTTTTAGCGCAAGCTCATATTAATACAGGCGGACCGCAGGTGACAGGATTGAATGGTTATGAATATACGCCCCTATTTACAGTGGGTGAAACCATTAACAATTACACTCCCATCGGTATTCTTGATGGAATTGGCGTTATCAATCTAGGAAATGGGACGATTCGTGCCTTGGTCAACCACGAAGTTAGAAATAACCAAGGAGCCTCTTATACCCTGAATCCGGGTACTGCTAACCAGCTTTCCGTGAGAGGAGCAAGAATCAGTTACTTTGACATCGACACCAGTAGTCGTCAAATTATCGGTTCTGGATTAGCCTTCGATAAAATCTACGATCGCTCTTACAATCTAATCACCAGTACCAGTCAATTTGAACTCGCTCCCACCATTGGAGGTTTAGATCGTTTTTGTTCTGGTGCCGCTTTCGGTCGTTATTCCTTCGGTCAAGGGATCGGTTTTGAAGATAATATCTACTTTGCTGGAGAAGAAACCAGCAATGGGACTCAATGGGTTCTCGATCCTACCAATTTCGGTCTCTGGGCTGCCCCAGAAATGGGTCGCGGTGGTTGGGAAAATTGGACAGAAATTGATACAGGTAGAAGTGATCGCATTGCGATGATCGGGGGTGATGATACCGAGTCCGCACCTCTCTATCTCTACATTGGGGAGAAAAACGGGGTCGGAGATGGTAGTTTTCTCGATCGCAATGGTCTCAAACAGGGCAAACTGTATGTTTGGGTAGGTGATGAAGGTGTCGATCCCCGGGACTTTGCTGGTACTGGCAACACCAGCGCCGGACGTTGGGTAGAAGTGGTGAACGAGGGAAGTGGGGTTGGTTTTCTTAATGGTTTTGCCACCGATAGCAATCTTCGGGCCCAAGCGGACGCTTTAGGAGCTTTTTCCTTCTCCCGTCCGGAAGATGTCTCGACTAATCCCAGTGATGGTTCCCAAATTGTTCTTGCTTCCACCGGACGCAGTTCTTTATTCAATGGGGCCGATAGCTGGGGAACCGTTTATATCTTCGATAATAATCTAGTTTTCGATCAAAACGGCAATCTCGACACCGCTGCTTCTAGCGTCAGCGCTCGCATTCTCTACGATGGTAATGATGCGGGTGGCGGTCAATTTAGCGGTCCCGATTTTGGGGTGAGAAGTCCCGATAACCTCGATTGGTCTGATGACGGTACTATCTATATCCAAGAAGACCGTTCTTTCTCTGATTTCGGTCAAACCTCTGGAGAAGAAGCCTCGATTTGGCGACTTGATGCCACCACTGGACGAGCGACACGAGTAGGTCAGGTCGATCGTAGCTCTAGTTTACCAGGTGGTCAAACCGACAGCAGCCCCAATGATTTAGGTAACTGGGAAACTTCGGGGATTTTGGATATTACTGAATTCTTTCCGGGCGCTCGACCAGGAGAAAAAATTCTAATTCTCGACGTGCAGGCCCACAGTGTGCGAAATGGCAGCATCGGCGGTCCCAATAATCTTGTCGAAGGTGGTCAATTAGGTTTATTAACTGTCCAAACCCCGGAACCGACTCTCCTTTTTGGTTTAGGTTTCTTTGGTTTATCTGCCTTGGCATTAAAACGTAAACAACGCTAAAACGATAATTTCTTGTATTGTAGGGGGTTGAAAAAATTCAGCCCCTATTTTTTGTCATTTTTGGCTCTCTTGGATATTGGGTGAAAAAGGTCTAATACTAAATCCGTTGAGTAACGCACAGAAAAGGGGTTTCTCGGAGAAACCCCTTTTCTACTCATGCAAAAGGCAAAAAGGGGAATGAATAATCAGTTTTTAATAACCAGATTTAGTATAATATAGGTTCATAATAACCTTATTTTTTAAAAGGCTGTACTTTTCAACAAAATTATTATGATTCTGATAGCTTTTTAAGCATCAAAGTTAACAGCAGTAGGTTTAATATTTTTAAAATAAATATATTTAAAATAAATACAACAATTCAAAAACAATACTTTTTGATCTAAACTATTTTATAATAACAGGGATTTTTCTTGTCTGTATTTCTGCATACTTAGTAATCAGAAAATTTTCGAGAATCAAGGAATTTTGTCTATTTCATGTCCAGTTTAATGATAAAATTAGCCTTTTATGGTATTCATATCAACAATATTTGATCATTCTAAGCTGTACTGCATTTAAACTGCGTATTAGATATTTTAGTACAAAAGCTCCAACTACTTCCCCCCGCTCCCGTGCAGTCTTAACGAGTAATTTAGATAGTCAACAGCTTAGTACCTCCAGAAGCTATAATAATAGTTAAAGCTTACTAAAGATTAACCAATTCTCTAGATACTACAACCAGAGACAAATCGATCGCCAAGTATGGAACTTTTTAACCAAACCACAATTCTATGTCAAAAAAATCATTTTTACCCGGTTGTTTAGTCGTCTTAGGACTAACAGCAGTAACCGCAGGAGGTGTCTATCTTTATCTACGAGGACAACTACCTTGGCAAAGATTCACCCCCTTAGAATCGGCAAAAGTTATCCCAGAAACTGCCTTTGCTAGTAGTTTTGTCTCCACGGATGCAAAAGCTTGGTCAGTGTTAGCTAAATATGGTACACCAGAATCGCGAACTGCGGTTAGTCAAGGACTAGAAGAGTTACAAAAAAATATCTTCACCGATAAGATTGATTATCGAAGGGATGTTGAACCTTGGATCGGTAGTATTAGCTTTGCTTTCCTTCCCGCAGCTACCCCCGGACAATCGGAATTATTAACGGTTATCGGCATCAAAGATAAAATTAAAGCGTCAGAATTCCAGAAACAACTAGGACAAAAAGTTAATCGCAAAACTAGCACCAGTGACTACAAAGGTATTACAATTACTGCTATAGATTGGCAGGATAATACCACCATTTATACTGCCGTTACTGGCGATTTTTTGTTGATATCCTACGATAAAAAGGTGTTAGAAGCGGCGATCAATACCTATCAAGGACAGCCATCTTTTAGCAGTAAACCGGAAGTGAGAAAACTGCTTTCCCAATCCCTCAACCTACCCAATACCCTAGCAACAATTTATATCGATGATTATGCCAAAATCTTGGGAGCAGATGCTAATTTATCTCCCCAAAGTCGGCAAGAATTAGCAAAAATTCAGGATATTGTCGCAGGAGTGGGTGTCACCGATACGGGATTACAGTTACAAATGGTGGCTAAACTTGCTCCTGAAACTATTTCTAACCTACCTTCCCCTAGCAGAAATCAAGTTTTAAATTATTTACCCGGAGATACCATCGCACTCTGGAGCGGTAATAATCTTAAACAGGGATGGGAAGAAGCAGAAAAACAGTCCCAAACTAACCCAGAATTACAAGCTTTTCTACGTCAGATCCGTGAGAATTTTCAGATGGCAACCCTTGACGCGGATAAAGAAGTTTTTAACTGGATGGATCGAGAATTTGCTTTCGGAATTATCCCCAACCAGCAAGCGGTGGGAGGGTTAGGTTTTGGGGGAATGATGATCTGGCAAACTGGCGATCAGAAAGCGGCAAAAACTACCCTCGATAGGTTAAATAAATTGGTGAAAACTGTTCCCTTTATCACCATAGAAAACAGTAAAATTTCTGGTCAAGATGTAACCCAATGGAAAGCGGAAGAACAAGCGATTTTAACCTATGCTTGGCCTAATAATGATACCCTAAAAATGACCGTCGGAATTCCCTATCAACCCCAATCGAATCAACCGATTAGCAAAAGTGAGATTTTCCAAGCATCGATCGCCAATTTGCCTAAAAATAATCTCGGTTATTTCTTCATCGATGTGGAGCAAATTATCGCTAAAGCAGGGGGAATTAATAATCTTCCGGCCACGGAATTAACCCCAGAAGCAAAGGCCTTTTTAGAATCGGTACGCGGGATCGGAATTACTGCCACTATGCCTGATAAAACCACCAGTAAAATTGATGTTTTATTTTCCCTGAAACAAACTCCCTAAAAAGTAACCGACTAAATAAAGCGAGCCACAGAGAATTATCTGACTATCGGCAGATTCTTGGATGGCTTTTTTTAGTCCTAAAAATACATCGGAACAAGTCTCTAGGTGAGATAATTCTGGAC
Organism: Microcystis sp. LEGE 08355; assembly: GCF_015207185.1. Classification (NCBI taxonomy): domain Bacteria; kingdom Bacillati; phylum Cyanobacteriota; class Cyanophyceae; order Chroococcales; family Microcystaceae; genus Microcystis; species Microcystis sp. LEGE 08355. Next base: position 9,182 of record NZ_JADEXI010000016.1, read on the forward strand.
AAATTGAAGCCGCTAATTCCGCTAAGGTTTCAGGATTGGCACTGCTATGATCGGGGACGGGAACTAAATATAAACTATCGCCTTTTCTTAATAAAGCTTGGAATATTTCTCGATGATCTTTAGTCGATAAAATTCCCATCAACCAGATAATTTTTGGAGCCTTTAAACTATCTACATACTGCCTTAAACCAATAGCAGCAGCAGGATTATGAGCGCCATCTATTAAAATTTCTCGCTGACACCAATTAACGGTTTGTAAACGTCCTAACCAGCGAGTTTTTGCCATTCCTTCTTGCACGACTTCATCGCTAATTTGCCAACCTTGCCGACGTAAAATATTAACAACAGCGATCGCTATAGCGGAATTAGTTAATTGAAAATCTCCCGCTAAGGATAAAGGATATTCCAACCCTTGATATTTGGCCCGATTATCGGCAATTTTTTCGGCAGCTTCTACCCATACCGTCGGACAATTTAACAGCTTGATTCTCTCCCTAACTACCCCCTGCGCTGATTCCGGTAATTGTCCGATAACTGCGGGACAATTCGCTTTTAATATCCCCGCTTTTTCGCCAGCAATATCGGCAACCGTCGGCCCTAAATTTTGCCAATGTTCCCGACTAATAGAAGTGATGACAGTAACCAAAGGTTGAGCGCAAACATTAGTCGCATCCAATCTTCCTCCTAAACCCACTTCCATCACGGCAATATCCACCTTTTCCTGAGCAAAATACAGCCAAGCAGCGGCAGTAATTACCTCAAATTGGGTAGGACTTTCCTGCTGGGGATCGATAAGCGATTGTATATATTTAAGCAGGTTTTCTAAAGTCGCGGTTTCAATATTTTCGCCATTAATAGAGATTCTTTCTGTCCAATCAATTAAATGGGGAGAAATATAACGTCCGACTTTGTAACCGGCGGTACTGAGAATAGAAGATAGATAGGCACAAACTGAACCTTTGCCATTAGTTCCCGTGACATGAATAATCGGAATTTTATCTTGGGGATTGCCTAAAATCTCCAGCAGATTTTTTATTCTTTCTAAACCGAGATTGACACCAAAACGCTGAAAAGGTTGCAGTAAAGAATCGATAGTCATGGTTAGCAAACTATAAATAAAGGAATCCGGCTAGGATCGATGCTCCTACCGGCACGGATGACCCTTTCTGTGGGTGATAATGTCTAAAGTTTGACTAAAATGCTCGGTTCTTTTTGGATCGGTAAAACATCAAGAGAGTCAATATTAGCGCAGTATTTTAAATCTTCTTGACAGTGGAGACGCAAGAGCCGCTGACCGTGACTACAACTGTGGAACATTCCTAAAAGATCATTTTGCCATTGACGATAAAGGGCGATCGAGGCGATAACCTCATCATTACCGATCGCCATTTGCCCCGATTGTTCTTGTAGCGCATCGGCGATCGCTCCAGCACAGGCCGTATCTTCCAAAGAATAACCCCCTTCCCAACCAGAGCCAACAATCCAGACGGTTTCGGGCTGCCTATCCAATAAGTAATTAACGGCAGCTTGCCGATTAATCATAGCGGCAGTAATCACGATCGGGGATTCTTCCACCCTTTGCAGAGCGCGGGTGCCGTTAGTGGTGCTGATAAACAGACGACGACCTTTCATTAAATCAGGGGTACAATCGAGGGGAGAATTGCCCAGATCGCAGCCTTCCACTTTCGCTCCGCCTCTTTCTCCTGCCCGGAGACGTTTTTCTGGTTGCCAGGTATCGCTCACCTGCATCAGGGTTTTCAGATCGCTGAAGGTTTGCACTGCTTCTGCACCGGCATTGAGGGCAGTGGCGATCGTGGTTGTCGCTCTTAAAACATCGATAACGACGGCGCAATCGGGTAGAGTATGGACGGGGGTAAGTTCGGGAGTATGATAAATGAAAACCTGCACGATTTATACCAAGTAAAAAGTAAAAGGGGAAATAAGCTCAACATACCGCCGCTCGGCGTTGCGCGGGCAGAAGAAAGACAAGGCCGATTTTATCACGATGGATGTCAGCTAGTTAAGCTGTTCTTAATTCAAATTGCTTGTTGAGATCAGGCAAGGGGGGGGCTAATCTAAGAATAAGCGGTTTAAATACGTCTTAGCTTAGGGACTTGCGCTTTGATAATGTACCTTTTGGGCGAACGCAGTTCGCCCCTACATTGTGGACAAAATCCGTTACTGTAGGGGCGCAAAGCTTGCGCCCTCCGATCGATTGGGATATTATTCTCACGCAAGTCCCTTATTACTTGAAATGCCCACGCGGATCACAAAATTGGCCAATTGTCAATAGGGTTTGAGATGCTCTCACCCTGTCGCTCGTCATGACTAAATGTTATAATTAACAATTATTATGCCTGCTAACTTCAAGATTCATGTCTGCTAAAGATTGTTTTCATGGTGCAGTGAGAAAAGGATTAGAAAAAGAGGGTTGGATCATTACGGATGACCCTTTAAGGATTGAAGTGGGTGATGTAGAAATGTATGTCGATTTAGGAGCAGAGCAACTGATAGCCGCAGAAAAAGATAATGAAAAGATAGCCGTTGAAATTAAAAGTTTTATCGGTAAATCCAGCATTTCAGAATTTCATACTGCCATTGGACAATTCTTTAATTATCGTGTTGCTTTAGAAGAAAAAGAACCTAAAAGACAGTTATATTTAGCTGTTCCCTTAGATATTTATTATAGTTTTTTTGAATTGCGATTTATTCAAACTGTCGTTAAACGATTTCAAATTTACCTGATTATTTATGATCCGATTGGGGAGGTAATTGTCGAATGGAAAAACTAGCACAATATCGTCACTATGTCAAGCAAGTCATTACTGAATATTCTCAGATAGGTTCATCTAAAGATCCGATTGAACAACAATTGATTTTTGATACTGTTGGCGATCACTATCAATTGATGTATGTTGGCTGGAAAAATAGACGAAGATATCATGGTTGTGTTTTGCATCTCGATATTAAAAAGGGTAAAATCTGGATACAACATGATGGCACTGAGGTGGGAATTGCCAATGAATTAGTTAATTTAGGTGTTCCTAAAGAAGATATTGTTTTAGCCTTTCATGAACCCCTAGTCAGAGAATATACAGGGTTTGCGGTGGGTTAATCTTAATTAGAGAAAAGCGCCAAACTCGCCTAACCTAATCATAGCTTAGGCGACAAACAGGATCAGCAAGAGATTTCGATTTTTTTATCTTGCTGATCTCTGTATTTCTTTGTTAACAAAACTTAACAATTATCGGCAAAATTTTGCTTGCTTTTGTCGGCAGATTTTGCGATAATATTTTTAAAAGATTTTATTCATAATGGGAATCTGTGCGTTTAAAAAAATTTTGCAAAGATTCCCATTATATAAAAAGCATAGCGCAAGTCGCCGGCAAAGTCAAGTCCTTTCCCATTAATTATGGGTTGGCTGAAAAAGTAGGAGCGATCGCCGGTTAAGATACAAGGTTTTTGAGCCACCAGCTTGAAAATCTTGCAGCTGCTTGGCCAAACAGGCCGCCAAACCCCTTACCTCGTCTATATTTCACATTTATTCAGCCAACCCCACCTAAATCTCTGCTGAAGGTGGAGATCAAAGGCTGTTTTAAACTAATACTTTACTGCGATCGTTAGAATTATCCCCAAAAATTGCCCCTCGTCGAATCAAATCCTGTTTTTGTTCGGGGGTGATCCCCGTTGCACCGGTAAAGATAGCGTTTTCGACTTCCGCCCCACTCAGGTTAGCCCCACTCAGGTTAGCTTCAATCAGGTTAGCCCCTCTCAGGTCAGCCTCTCTCAGGTCAGCCTCTCTCAGGATAGCCCCTCTCAGGTCAGCCTCTCTCAGGTCAGCCTCTCTCAGGATAGCCCAACCCAGGAAAGCCCCACTCAGGATAGCCTCTCTCAGGATAGCCCCACTCAAGATAGCCTCTCTCAGGATAGCCACACTTAGGTTAGCCCTTCTCAGGATAGCTCCACTCAGGTCAGCCGCACTCAGGTCAGCCTCAATAAGTATAGCCCTACTCAGGTTAGTCCTACTCAGGTCAGCCCCTCTCAGGAAAGCCCCTCTCAGGATAGCCCCTCTCAGGTTAGCCTCAATCAGGAAAGCCCTACTCAGGAAAGCCCCTCTCAGGATAGCCCCTCTCAGATCAGCCTCAATCAGGTCAGCCTCAATCAGGTCAGCCTCAATCAGGGCAGCCCCAATCAGGTCAGCCTCACTCAGGTCAGCCCCACTTAAATCAACTTGTTGTAGAGTTTTCTTATCGATTGTTCCCTCTCGAATTGCCTTAATTAATTCGGCTTTTTTAATAACTTTTGCATCTGTAGTGAACTCTGCTTTTTTGACGATAATTTCGGGTATATCGTCTGATTTAAGTTCATTGAGAAGGGCTTGCAATTCCCCCGATTGATGTAAATCTGCTAGGCGCTGGAGTCCATCTTCTGAACCTTCTAAAAATAGCCGAATACTGCCTTTAAGTTTCATAATAGGCTTGATCGTGTTGTCTTTGGCGATTTTTTGAATAAGGTTGTTAATCTTATCAATTTTCTCTGGTGTCAGGTCGTCTATCCCTACCTCAATAACTAATTCAAGAACTTTATTTGATTGCTGAGTTTGAGGTTTATTGTTATGATCAAATGTCTGAGAATTATCTCTATACCTTGCCAAAGCAGTAATCAGATTACTCTTTCCAATCTTTTCACCTGTTTGCTCTGACAAGATTTTAAATAAACTAGAAGCCGCATTCTTGATTGACTGTTCTTCTGTCCTAATTTCTTCCGCTAGATCACGATATGTTTTATCATCAAAAACACCTTTTAATATTTTTGTTTCCACGTCCGTTAATCCCTTGTTTGTATGCTCTTTTTTCAGATCATTAACCAGCATTTCTAATTCAGTCCATGAAAGGGGTTTAATTTCAGTCATTTTTAGTTCATTCATCATCATTTTTTAAGGGTAACAGGACTTAAGATTACTTTTCAGTACCCTGTCAGGTTACTTGAGAGTACCTAAAAAAAGTACCATTTTCATGACTTTTGAGTAACGACAAATAATCAGATTTTTTTTAATCTAAAGATAGTTCACCTCCTAAGTAAAAGGATCGATGATTATGTATAAATATTGGTTAAAGTACAGAGAAGACGTTGTTAGTCTTGCCAAAATTATCAGCACCATGTTTGCGATCGCATCATTTTTAGGCTTCTCTTTTCCAGAGAAATTTCAACCTACTCCCTGCCAACCGACGGCAATTGTTGAAACCACGGAAGTTAGCACTAACAATTAGTCAAAGCGCCAAATTCGCCTAACCTAATCATAAGGTTAAGCGACAATCAAGATCAGCAAGAGACTTCGATTTTTTGACCTTGCTGATCTCTGTATTTCTTTGTTAACAAAACTTAACAATTATCGGCAAAATTTTGCTTGCTTTTCTCGGCAGATTTTGGGATAATATTTTTAAAAGATTTTATTCATAATGGGAATCTGTGCGTCTAAAAAAATTTTGCACAGATTCCCATTATAAGAAAAGCATAGCGCAAGTCGCCGGCAAAGTCAAGTCCTTTCCCATTAATTATGGGTGGGAATTTCCCGGAATCAAAAAAGGGGGTTAGTGGGGAGTCAGACCAAATATAGGTTACACTTCATCTTTAAATGAGAAACGCTGTCATTCTTTGTAGGGAATATGACTAGACAAACCGCTAATCTCGGACAAACAGGAATTGCCGTCAGTGCTTTGGGAATCGGGACTTGGGCATGGGGAGATAAATTCTTCTGGAACTATGGCAAGGAATACGGAGCTAGTCAGGTAGAGGAAGCCTTTAAAGCGGCAGTAGAGGCAGGAATCACCTTTTTTGACACTGCCGAAGTCTATGGACTGGGGGAATCGGAACGACTCTTAGGAAAATTTACCCAACAGACTGATATTCCCATCGATATTGCCAGCAAATTTGCCCCCGTACCGTGGCGATTGGGGGCGAATGCGGTTCATAATGCCATTACCGAGAGCTTAAACCGTCTAAAAACCGATAAAATTACCCTTTACCAAGTGCATTGGCCCTTCACCTTCCTGATTAGCCAAGAAACCCTAATGAATGCCCTAGGGGAAGAAGTAAAACGCGGCCGGATTGGTTCCGTGGGTGTAAGTAATTATTCCGCCGAGCAAATGCGTCAAGCAAGCCAGATTTTGGCGAAAAAAGAGGTTCCCTTAGCGGTCAATCAGGTGCAGTATTCGCTTTTGTATCGCAAAATAGAAACTAAGGCAATTTTAGCCACGGCCAAGGAATTAGGTGTCACCATCCTCGCCTACAGCCCCCTTGCTCAAGGACTACTGACGGGTAAATATAGCCCAGAAAGCCAGAATTTGCCCGATGGAGCCAGAAAAGTTGACCCGCGGTTCAAAAAAGAAGGTTTGGAGAAAATAGCCCCAATTTTAAGGGTACTGCAAGAATTGGGCGAAAAATACCAAAAAACCCCCGCACAAGTTGCCCTCAATTGGTTAATCGCCCAAGGGGATGTAATTCCCATTCCGGGGGCAAAAACTGCGGCCCAAGCGATCGAAAATGCCGGGGCCCTAGGATGGAGTTTAGAAGCGCGAGAGGTGACGCAATTAGAACAGATGAGCCGGCCTTGGCTGTAAAAATCAAAACTTTTGATTTTTGATCACCATTCTGGAAAAAGTCTCTAACTTTTTGGTGATCAAGATTAAAACAGGCTACAATCTTTGCATACTGCTGTACTACTTAAGAAAACTGGGGAGAAAATTAATGGCGACAATGACAAATAATTCCGATCGAGATAAAGCCTTGGGTTTAGTCTTAACTCAAATCGAGCGCAACTTTGGCAAAGGTTCGATTATGCGTTTGGGAGACGCCACCCGGATGCGGGTGGAAACCGTGCCTAGTGGTGCTTTAACCCTAGATATGGCTTTGGGTGGCGGTTTACCGAAGGGCCGTATCGTCGAAATTTACGGGCCGGAAAGTTCTGGAAAAACCACCTTAGCCCTCCATGCGATCGCAGAAGTGCAGAAAGCCGGGGGAGTGGCGGCCTTTGTCGATGCGGAACACGCTTTAGATCCCACCTATTCGGAAGATTTAGGGGTAGATATCAATAATTTACTGGTGGCACAACCGGACACGGGGGAGGCAGCCTTAGAAATAGTTGACCAGTTAGTGCGTTCTTCGGCCGTGGATATCGTCGTCATCGACTCGGTGGCCGCTTTAGTGCCGCGGGCGGAAATTGAGGGGGAAATGGGGGATAATCAGGTGGGTTTGCAGGCCCGTTTGATGAGTAAAGCCCTGCGAAAAATTGCTGGTAATATTGGTAAATCCGGTTGTGTGGTGATTTTCCTCAACCAACTGCGGCAAAAAATCGGTGTCACCTACGGCAATCCTGAAGTGACCACCGGAGGAACGGCCTTAAAATTTTATGCCTCGGTGCGTTTAGATATCCGTCGCATTCAAACTTTGAAAAAAGGCACGGAAGGGGAATACGGAATTCGGGCTAAAGTTAAGGTGGCTAAAAATAAAGTCGCGCCTCCTTTCCGGATTGCTGAATTTGATATTATCTTCGGTAAAGGCATTTCCCAGGTGGGTTGTATGCTCGATATCGCCGAACAAACTAACGTAGTTACTCGTAAAGGGGCATGGTATAGCTATAATGGCGAAAATATTGCCCAGGGTCGCGATAATGCCGTTAAATATCTCGAAGAAAGGCCAGAAGTAGCGGCAGAAATTGAGAAGTTATTGCGGGATAAATTAGACATGGGTTCGGTTCCTTTACCCACGGAACCGGCCGATGAGGACGAGGAGGACGATCTGGAACCAGAAATCTAAAAGAAGACGGTTTTAAGTCTTGGTTATCCCCCTATTTTGGGGGATTTTTTAGCTTCAGAATCGATAGATTTAGCGGCTTCTAACCATGATTGTAAACCTTTTTTAGTCGGTGTTCCTTTAGTGGTAAAAGTCCATAGATCTCGTTTATGTTGGGGTCCGTAGCTGATATGAATTGGGCGATTAATTCCGTAAAAATAGAGAGAATCAAAGGGTAATTTTTTGTTTAAAATCCAATCTATCAGGCGATCGCTCGTTAAATCGATAATCCGAAAATCACAGGCTGCCCCCAATCGCTGACAATAATATTGACCTTTTTGATTAATTTCGTGGGCGCAATGTTGATCACGACTGGGATCGATTCTACCGTTTTTTAAGCCGGTGATTGGGTCTTTTTTTTGGAGAAATTTTCTCAGATCATTGGAACAAAATCCGTAGGTTAATTGGAATCTTTCTCGACCAAAATTATCAATAATTGGATCGATAATAAAGTGAGCGAGATTTTGCCAAGCGGTTATCGTTGCAGGATTTTTGGGGTAGGGGTCGATTTGTGCTGCGTACTTTTGATAAGTTTGGGAACAGGTACAGAATTCTTCTAGGGTTAAATATTTACCAATTAACATAATCAGTTATCAGTTTTTTAGCTATATCCTATCACCCGATTTAGCTATTTTGCCAAAGCGGCTTTTTGGCGACCATAATAAACAGCGATAAAAGCGCTGACATACATCCATAAACTATAGACAATTGCGGGAATGGTTAGATCGGGATTCTTTAATAAACCGGCAGTGATAGCAATAGCTAAAGTGCCGCTTTGAATACCCACTTCGATGGCAATACAAATTCTTTGGGAAATAGTTAATTGAAATAAAAGACCACTGAAAAAGCCAATTAGGGAAGCAATCGTATTTAAAATGATCACTGCGATGCCAGTTTGAGCGATAAATAAAGGTAAACGTTGCCATTCTCTCAGGATTAATAAGCAGATAATAACCGCTAGAAAAATCACGGCTAAACGATTAGTTATCGGTTCCATACTTTTGGCCAGTAAAGGGAAGTAATGGCGGATAGTCATACCGATAATCATCGGTAAAAGTATAATCAAAAATATCTGCGCCATAGTGGAACCAATGGGTAGGGAGATGGCGGCACTTTCCCCCATAAAATGCTGGAGAGTGAAACTAGCTAAAAAAGGTATTGTGAAAATGGTGATGATGCTGCTAAAAGCAGTTAAAGTAACAGAAAGGGCTACATCTCCCTTAGCTAAATAGGTTAAAACATTGGAGGAGGGACCGCCGGGGCAAATGGCGACAATCATTAAACCGACGGCAATTTCTGGCCGGAGAGGCAAAAGAGAAGCAATAATAAAACCGATGATCGGTAGAATAATAATTTGATTGACTAAACCGATCAGGACTGCCTTGGGATAACGGGTGATACGCTGAAAATCGGCGGGAATTAATCCTAATCCCATGCCTAACATTAAAACGCCTAGGGCAACGGGTAAGAGGATATTAGTAAAAAAGTCGGCTTGCATGGGATAAAAGCGGAGAAGACGAGCTTATTTTCCCATAAATTGACTAATTTATTCGTGTCCCTAGTTACCGATTTTGCTGACTAAAAAACCCCCGGTGTGCAGGGGAGATTAAATTGTAGGAGAAATTCAACCCTGGGGATTTTAGTCCAGTTTCCCTTCCCGCTCCGGGATGATATCCTAGTTATACTTCAGTTGCTTGGTGGCAACCATGGGATCACAGCTAGGGAACTGCTGATGCGACTGCCACTTTCGACACCACCAATGCCTAGGGAATGTTGCCGCAGGACTTCCATCAAAAATAACGAGGGCAAATTTTCCTTCTAAATCCCGCAGTCCTTGAATTCCTTTCTGTTGATAAATTGCTAGGGCGATCGAGGTGGTAGATTTTTGGTGAACGATAGGTGAGTTTTTGCGGTGCTTTCCCTTCTAGATCGAGGGACAGTTTTTTGTCATCTAAGTTGTGTGTAAACATAGCAACCCTCCAGATCTCTACAGTTCTATTGTACCTTTATCCCTGGTTCGAGTGCCGGGGACTGTAATAATGTGTATTGTTCGTCAGAGAAGACTCAACCGTTGTTTGTTTTAAAGGTAGTCGCAAGTGTAAGCGGATTAATTTTCCTTAGCTTGTTGACCGATTCCCTCAGCACGATTACCGGTTTACTCTTTGCCTCTTTGTGCGATCGAGTTCGAGGATTTCTCTAGGGTAAAGTAATTGATAAAGTAGCTAATTTCCCCGATATCACTCTCTTTGATAATCCCGATTGATTGAACTTAATTAAGTTAACGGAAAAAGGGTTAAATTCTCTAGAATAATTATCCTGAGAATTGGTCATTTTTGAGGAACAGACTGCCTACCTTGCTGCTAATCGAGAATAGGAAATCTATCAATAGTAATTAGTCATCGATTAGCTCTTTGTCAAGGGGAACTGATGAGCAAACGAGGACAATATCACCTTATGTTTACCCGTCAAGCTAATAGTTATCAATAACCTGAGTTCCCGATTTTGCCGAGTAAAAAACCCCCAGTGTTCAACCGAGGTTAAATTGTAGGAGAAATCCAATCATGAGGATTAAACCTCTTGCATAATTAATTTTTGATGGTTCAAAAACGGCAAAAATAAGGATTAAATTGCATAAAATTTGTAAATAGACCATTTAATTGATTATTATTCATTCTTAATTCTCCTGACTACTGACTACTGACTACTGACTCCTAACCCTAACAACAATTTTTGATTTTTACAAGAGGTCTATTTTAGTCCAGTTTCCCTCTCTCGCTCCGGAGTGAGAGAATAGTCATACTTAGTTTTTTTGTCCCGATCGAGAGTATTTTCTGAGATAGATCATTGCCGATCTGGGGATAAAAAACCGTAATTTCGCCCGATATAACCTTTTATTTGCCCCTATGACTGTCAAAATCGCTCTTAACCCCAATCAGATTCAAAATCTGGATCTATCATCTTTAGAGACTATTATTCAAGATTATCGGTCCCGATCAGCGATCGCCGAACTGGAACAAGCTCTACAATTAGAGATAGATTATCCTCGCGCGGAGGGTGATATGCGGGAATTATCGGAGATAGCGGAAGTTAGGCTGTGGTTTCTGCGTTTAGATGCGGTTTATCCCTGGTTAATTTTTATTCTTGACCCAAAACAGGGAGAAATCGCCCGTTATGCTGCTATGTTGGTCCCCCATCAATTCCATCGCGGGGAAGGAATTCAATATAATCCCGAAGCTTTAGAGATTTTTGTGATGCAAAAACTCTTTATTTTGTCTGATTGGCTGAAAAGTCAGCAAATTCCTGCTTTATCTCGCTTAAAATTTTTCGCTCAACAGTTTGGTTACGATATCGACGAGGAATTTCTCTCTAGTCTCTAAAAGCCTCCTGCGCTGACTAGATAAGGTATTTTTAATATATGGCAAGCTACTGTCTCGCCCAATTTAGCGCCACCAATACCCCTATCAGAGAATCATGGATACAAAATCCTTTAAACGTACCCTACAGCAATCGGATAACTATAACCGCAAGGGATTCGGTCATAAAGAGGAAGTAATGGATGCGATGACCAATGAGTATCAAAGCGACCTGATCCAAGAAATTCGTGAAAATAATTATCGTTTAGAACGGGGTGACGTGACGATCTATCTCGCTCAAGCTTTTGGTTTTTGTTGGGGGGTAGAACGCGCTGTCGCCATGGCCTACGAAACTCGTCAACATTTTCCCCTGGAACGTATCTGGATTACTAACGAAATTATTCACAATCCCTCGGTTAATCAGCGTCTGCGCTCCATGGCCGTGGGTTTTATTCCGGTCGAAAATGGCCAAAAAGACTTTACTGTGGTGGAATCGGGGGATGTGGTGATTTTACCTGCTTTTGGGGCCAGTGTCTCGGAAATGCAAATACTTAACGATAAGGGTTGCATGATTGTGGATACTACTTGTCCCTGGGTTTCTAAGGTGTGGAATTCCGTGGAAAAGCACAAAAAAAGCGACCACACTTCGATTATTCACGGCAAATATAATCACGAAGAAACGATCGCCACTAGCTCTTTTGCTGGCACTTATCTAATCGTTTTAAATTTGGATCAAGCTAATTATGTCGCTAATTATATTCTCCACGGTGGCGATAAAAATGAGTTCTTAGAGAAGTTTAAAAATGCTCATTCCCAGGGTTTCGATCCCGATCGCAATCTAGATTATATCGGTATTGCCAATCAAACCACGATGCTGAAAAGTGAAACGGAGGAAATTGGCAAACTCTTCGAGCATACTATGTTGAGAAAGTACGGACCGATCGATTTTAAAGATCATTTCATGAGTTTTAATACCATCTGTGATGCCACTCAAGAGCGTCAAGATGCCATGTTTGAACTGGTGAAAGAACCGCTTTCTTTAATGGTGGTAATTGGCGGTTATAATTCCTCTAATACCACTCACCTACAGGAAATAGCGATCGAGCGTGCCATTCCCTCCTATCATATCGATAGTGCCGAGCGCATTCTCCCCGGTAATCGCATCGAACATAAACCTTTAGGGGACGATTTAATCATCACTGATAACTGGTTAAATGAGGGAAAAATTGTCGTCGGAGTGACTTCTGGCGCTTCCACTCCTGATAAGGTGGTAGAAGAGGTAATCGAGAAAATTTTTGCGCTCAAATCTTCTTTAGTCCCCGGTTAATTAGCCTAGGTGTGTTAGCCTTTAGCAATGGCTGCATCTCATAGCAAAAATAGGAGATGCAGCTGATATTTTTCTC
>NZ_JADEXI010000651.1:0-2432 GCF_015207185.1 Microcystis sp. LEGE 08355
ACCCTACACCCTACACCCTACACCCTACACCCTACACCCCACACCCCACACCCCTTATCCCTGTTCACTGCTCCCTGTTCCCTGTTCCCTGTTCTCTGTTTCCTTTTTGGCTAAAATTGCCTGACGAAAACCTAAAACGACAAGAATATTGGAGAGGGTGAGGAAAAGTTCGGCGCTGCCGTGTAACCAATCGACGTTGGCTAATTCTTTACCATAGTGGATTTTGGCGTAGATACCGGCAGGAATGGTGATAAAAACGAAGATTAACAGCACATAAAAGCCAATTAAGGCTAAACGGGGCATTTTTCCTGAACGAGTGATCAACCAAAGAAACCCCAGATAGGGAAACAGGGAAATGGCAAATAAACTCTCTTTATTCATTGTTAACGCTAATTTTACTGGAACGCCACAGCCACCAACCGGCAGCACAGAGGGTAAAATTTCCTAAGACAGTCATGGCTGCCTGTAGGGTGACTAACCAGGATAAGGCACTGATATTATCAAAAAAATGCCATGTACAGGCACACATGGCCCCAATTAAAGCGGGTAACATTCCCCAAGATAACATTCGCCACGATCGATCGCTACTGATTTCGCTATAAGTCCACACTAACCAGATCGCCGCTATCCATTCTACGACACTCGATACATGAACTATCCACGTCGGTATTGATAAAGCATTCATTTTTTTACAGTTATCAGTTATCAGTTATCAGTTATCAGTTATCAGATTTGAGTTCTTATCTCGTTCCTAGGTTCTACCTGGGAACCCTTTATTCAGGTTCTACCTGAAGGATATTTTAATAAAGAGCCTTAAATATTGTGTGTCAAGACAGAGCCTTGGCACAAGCAAAATTTTCTAGCCATTTAATTACCTGTTGACCTAAGCTAACATTGTTTAATCGATCGATCTCGCGAATGCCGGTAGGACTGGTGACATTAACTTCCGTGAGATAGCCACCAATCACATCTAATCCGACAAAATATAGGCCATCTTCTCGTAATTTTGGGGCTAAAGTGGCACAGATTTCTAATTCTTGATCGGTGATTTCTGTTTTTGCCACTCGTCCACCCACCGCCATATTACCGCGAAATTCCGAACCGGTGGGAATGCGATTAACTGCCCCGATGGGTTCACCATTGAGGACAATAATGCGTTTATCTCCTTCTTTGGCAGCTGGTAAATAATCTTGGATCATTACCGGTTCTTGTCCCCATTTTGTGCTAATTTCAATCATTGAATTGAGATTGCGATCTTCGGGACTAAGAAATAAAATTCCCTCCCCTGCTTTGCCCCCCAAAGGTTTCATAACTGCCGCCCCTTTTTGGTTGACAAATTCCCTAATCGTTGCTTTATCTTGGGAAACAATTGTAGCGGGCATTACCTGAGCAAAGTGAATAGTGTATAACTTTTCGTTGGCATGGCGTAAACCCCTAGTTGAGTTAATTACTTGGGTTTTTTGGGGGTCGATCAGGTCTAATAAATAGGTGGCATAAAGATAGGCAATCGTCACGGGTGGGTCTTTTCGCATCCAGACAAAATCGAAGTTTTCTAGGCAGGTAAAAACTGTCTCTTGTCTTTGATACCATTGAGATACAGCCACCCAATGATTATCTTTTAACTCCACGGGAACCAGTTCAATTTTAGTTAGTTTTGCCCAAGCTTTTCCCGCAATCGCACTGAGATCCGTGATGGAAGTCATCCAGACTTCATGGCCTAATAATTGGGACGCTTCCATGATAGCTACACTGGTATCATGGCCCGGATCTAAATACTCGATCGGATCGATAATAAAGGCTAGTTTCATTAATAGTTTTTATCCTTAATTCTGCAACAGGGGATCTAAACCACCACTTCTATCTAAAGCATAGATGTCATCGCAGCCCCCGATGTGTTGATCATTTATAAAAATTTGTGGTACACTTGTACGACCATTGGCTCGATCGGACATTTTGGCTCGCGCTCCTTCATCACCATTGATACAATATTCGGTAAACTCCACCCCTTTTTTCTTGAGTAATGCTTTAGCGCGGATACAGAAAGGACAGGAACTCCAAGTATAGATCTCTACTTTAGCGGCCATAAAATTTATCTGTTTTCTTTACAGTTCTTAATTTTAGCCGATAACCGAGCAGTGATCTTCCTTCAGGTCAGAAAACGCCAATTAGGGCGATTCCACTGATATATTCCTTGTATTTGCCATTCTTCACCGTTTTGAAAGCGAATACGGCAACTAACAGGGCGAGAATCATCCTCACTTTCATTTACGGCGTTGTCAGATCAGAATAGGTAAAGATGCAATGCAATCCTTGCTATCAAAGTAATTTCAGTTCCGGTGCTGATTCGGAGCATCTTTCAATTTGACAACGCCTATTGTAGGGCTAATTCATGAATTAGCCCTACACCTATTACCTCACAGGTAAACCCCTGT
>NZ_JADEXI010000652.1:0-2430 GCF_015207185.1 Microcystis sp. LEGE 08355
AACCTTTGGGCTCGATCCAATAAACGCTTGGGGAGAGAATACCTCTACTTTTTCAGAAGCAATTCTGTCTAAGCAAGTAATCTCTGTGAACCAAGAATCCCCGTCTCTTTAGAGCGGGGAGTGTCAATGATTGAAGAATGGGCCTCCATGGTCTTTTGGAAAGAAATGGCCGGGGAAATCCGCGATTGGCTAGAACAAATCGGGGCCTTTCGGGATGTCAAACTCTACCGCATCGGATGGGACGAAGACAGGCAAAATTTAGCCATCCGTACCTACTCTAACGATACTTGCTCAATTCACCCAAAAGATCTCATCCATCCTCGCGGCGAAAGACTTCTCCTCTTCTACAGCGATTGTACTTCCCCAGACTGGTATCAAGGACGCTATAACCAAGCTCTTCAGGACTGGGGAAAACACCAAATCGTCACCCTGCTTTCTCCCTTCCCGGAAGCAATGTGGGAAAGAACCGCCCTTAGTCGAGGTTGGTTCGTCTCCCTAGTCAACCAAACCCCCCGGAAACCTTCACAAAACTGGAGATTTACCTCTATCCCCCTGCTACTACAAATTGAGAACGAAGAGGAAAATCAACATATTCTCAGAGAAACAATCCAAAAAACCTACTTTCCCCTACCCACCATCTCCCTAACCCCTTCATCCTTAAAAGCTTGGGCGCTCGTTCTCAGTGGTGACAGCAACGCCACCTGTGCGGGGGTACTACTAGAAAAATCCCCCCAAAACAGAGAAATACCCGCAACTATTTCTCCGGAGATGTCTGGGAAGCAAGCTCTAGAACTATTCGCTAGTACCGCCTCACCTCTAGCTTGGGAATTACTGAAAAAATTAGCCGCAGCCCCGGTAAATCTTCCCATCATCCGTCTTATCCAAAGCCAACTTTTAAGCGCCTCTAACCCCCTAAACATAGCAGAAGTCATCCTTAGCGGTTTTCTCAAAGTCTATCTAGGAGGGGAACCAGTGAAGTGGGACAAAGGAGGTAAATTTAACTTTCATACTCCCCCCAACAGCCTAGATTTTGAATTGGATGATGAGGACAGAGAGCTTCTGCTCACTGAACTAGGGAATAGCCGCGCCTTAGAGGTAATTTTTGTCCTCTCGGAATACATCGCCCAAAAACTCAACCTGAGTACCACCACCTTTTTTGGTCTTATTCTTACCAATCCCCAAGTTCTCCTCGGCAAAGAAGCAGCTAATCTAGTTCGCGCCTTTGCCAAGGTATCTGCTAAGGTTTTCCAAAAGCTAGGGGAAGCAAAGTACCAAGAAATTAGCCAAAAGCTGCAATCTATGGTTGACTCACCTCCACCCCTACCGGTTGAGGAAAAGTGGCTGAGGAAATATAAAACCGTAACCATAGCTAAGGTAAAAGAGCTTACGGGAGGAGAGGAAATATTGTTTCAACTGCTCAAGGATAGACTTAAGGATTTCAGCGTAGAAGATGGGGAACTGTATCAGCGCCTTCGTTTAACCCCTGAGCAGCTTAAATTTTTGGCAAGCGAAGAAATAACCGCCGAGACAATCCCAGTCCAGTTTAGGGAAGTCTTGGATAACACAGAAGAAGAAATCATCACCGAGAAATTTAACCTAATCCTGTTCAAGTCTGAAACCGTTTTTGTGGATGAGAGGGGACAAATTACCGCCAAGGAACCCGTGAGAGCCTTCTACTTTGAACAAAATCCCCCCAGCTTAAAAATGCTCTATATTCCTTCGGGGGAGTTTTGGATGGGAACCGAAGCGGAGGAAATAGCGCGGCTAGTGGAAAAATACCTTAGGGATTGGTTCCAACGAGAATCCCCCAGACATTTAGTAAAAATCGCCCCTTTTTACCTAAGTCAAGCTCCGATTACCCAAGCTCAATGGTTATATATTGCCCAAAGAAAAGATTTAAAAGTAGAGCGGGATTTAAACCCAGAGCCATCATATTTTAAAGGCAGCACAAACCCCGTTGAAAGGGTATCTTGGTTAGATGCTGTAGAATTTTGCCAAAGGCTCTCTAAAATGACCAAGAAACAGTATCGGCTACCCAGTGAGGCGGAATGGGAGTATGCTTGTCGTGCTGGAACCACCACCCCCTTCCACTTCGGAGCAACCCTCACCTCAAATTTAGCTAACTACGATGCTAGGCAACGCTTTGCTAAGGAACCAGCAGGAGAACGTCGCGGGAAAACCACCCCCGTGGGGCAATTTCCCCCCAATGGTTTTGGTTTGTATGATATGCACGGCAATGTCTGGGAGTGGTGTCAGGATGACTTCCGGGAAAATTATCAAGGCGCACCTAATGATGGTAGTCCTCGGCGAGAAAAGAGCAAAAAACAGCAAAATCAGGCAAATAAAGCTCTGCGGGGCGGTTCTTGGTTCAGCAATCCGTATGGCTGCCGTTCCGCTTTCCGCTACTACTACAGCCGCCGCGGCTACTAC
>NZ_JADEXI010000653.1:0-2425 GCF_015207185.1 Microcystis sp. LEGE 08355
CCCTCGGCACATCAATTAAGCATCCCCCTTGGGCTTTATTTTCCCGCCAGAGGCTTTCCTCGTTGGTTTCCCCCAATGCCGTCACATAAGCGGGAGTGCCGCTATTTTCAGCCATAGCCAAGCCATTGAGGTGGCATCGGTCCCCGGGGACTAACTCGGTAATAAAGGACGGTTTCCACTGGGGGAGAAAACTCCAATTTCCTTCGATAGTTGCCAGACAGTTAAATAGGGTATTGACCACCCAAAGGCGATTACTGCCAAAGGCCAAATCATGACCCATAATCGGGCCGGTGAGGTGAGAGGAGCGGGCCAAAAAGGCGATATCCTGTTCCCCTTCCGGTTTAATCTGGGGGGCAATCTCTCGATTGGCGGGTAAATGCCAAATTGCCTGACGAGCGCCCACAGCAATTCCGGTAGCGGTTCGGGTTAAACCCATTGCTTGGTCAAAATGGGCGAAACTCACCCGTATTTGTCTTTGATAAGTGCCAATGCTGGCCACTCGTCCCGCTTGGTAGGTGGAAATCAACACCGAAAGGTCAAGCTGGTTGAGTAATTCCGGCAGATTGAGGCTGTACTCATAATTGACTGGCACTGCTTGGCGCTGAGATGGACTCGCCGCCGGTGCTTGAGTATCTGAAAATTGGTTAGTGTTAGGCGGCAAGCTGTCCATAGAGTTTTTTTTGCATAGATTAGAATCGATTGTGATAATTGATTATTGTTTATGATTTAAGTGGGGAGGCACAATTATTTGTAGGATGGGTTAGCGGTAGCGTAACATGAGCGGGCGTTGGGTTTCATGCTTCAACCCAACCTACGTTCTCTTGAGTATCTGAAAACTGGTTAGTCTTGGGCGGCAAGCTGTCCATAGAGTTTTTTTGGTATAGATTAAAATCGATTGTGATAATTGATTATTGTCTATGGTTTATTCTGGTTTCAGTTGGTATTAATGGGGTTCATTATAAACAAATTAATCAATATTATTTATAAAGTTTTCTTAACTTTTTTTGTATCAAAATTACTTGAACGTTGGTATTAAATACTTATAATTGAGTTTGTGTAAAACACTTTTGCAATTATGAAATTTTGGCATTGACGAAATCTAGCCAAGAATTTAACTTAAGCTTATTCTTTTGGATATAAACTTGATTCTAGAAAAACTATTGGTAATCAGAAAATGCTGACTTCATCGCCTCCCAATCTCTCGCAACTTGCCCTTTTATTTCTCAAAATCGGCATTATCGGTTTTGGTGGTCCGGCTGCCCATATCGCTTTAATGGAGGAAGAAGTGGTTAAGCGTCGCGGTTGGATGACTAAGGAGCGATTTCTCGATTTGGTGGGGGCCACTAATCTGATTCCTGGTCCTAATTCCACGGAAATGGCTATTCATATCGGTTATATTTTTGGTGGTTTAGCGGGTTTAATAATCACGGGGGTTTGTTTTATTACTCCTGCGGTGTTAATTACGGGTTTTCTAGCTTGGATTTATACTACCTACGGGACTTTACCGGATGTAGCTCCGATTTTTGCGGGGATTAAACCAGTAGTAATTGCGGTGATTTTTCAGGCACTCTGGCGCCTAGGCAAAAAGGCACTGAAAACCCGTCAATTACTGTTCATCGGATTGGGGGTTATCGGATTATTAATCTTAGGTTTAAATGAAATTATCGCTTTACTGTTAGGGGGAATTATCGGGATGTTTATCCTCAAAAAATTCGCTACTTTACCCCTGATTGTGGCAGGAATAGGCGGTGCGACGGCGGCTGCTACTCCTAGCAATATCCCACCGACATTAACAGGATTAGGGCTATTTTTTCTCAAGGTGGGTAGTGTTTTATTTGGTAGTGGTTATGTGTTAGTTGCCTTTTTAGAAGGGGATTTAGTGCAGGGGAGAGGATGGTTAACCCAGCAACAATTATTAGATGCCATTGCTGTGGGTCAATTTACCCCTGGTCCGGTGTTATCCACAGCCACTTTTATCGGTTATCAAATATTAGGAGTATCGGGGGCAATTGTGGCGACTCTAGCGATTTTCTTTCCTTCTTTTATCTTTGTTTTATTACTTAATCCTCTTATTCCTAAGCTGAGAGAATCGGTTTGGGCGGGTGCTTTTTTAGATGCAATTAATGCTAGTGCCGTGGCTTTAATGGTAGCGGTAATTTTTAATTTAGCTCTAGCTACTTGGTTACAACCCTACGGGAATTTACCTTTTAATTTATTGGCTATCATTCTATCTCTTATTTCCGCTATTCTTTTACTACGTTTTCAGGTTAATTCTACTTGGTTAATTCTGGCTGGTGCGCTTATTGGTTTGCTCTTAAAACAATTAGGTTAGGGGGAAATACTGCCCCAAACTAACCTATATTTTCCTTAAACTTTTGCCATTGATTTAGTTGCTTCTCTGAGCTTTTCTACCCAGTTATAAATC
>NZ_JADEXI010000654.1:0-2420 GCF_015207185.1 Microcystis sp. LEGE 08355
CTATTAAAAACGGATTTGGTATTAGATGAATTGTTTAAGAAGTTAACACCCCAAAGGGTTGCTTCTCTGACGGGATTTCCCTTCATCCTTGATGCTCTATCTGCACTGAATACAATTTAATTTGGTATTGCAAAGCATAACAGAGATTGTCTCAAGCAGGTCGCATCGCTAATATTTGCGGCGATTTTTCAGTCATCGGTAAACATTAACCGGTAATCAGTGAACGGCAAACTCAAATCTGATAACTGAGTCAAAATAGCTAAAAAACCCCCATCGCCCCACCATGCGTTTCAGACAAATTTTTATGCTTTTATGACATGGCTGACAATATTTTGTAACAATCTATACTATCTTTCCCGTTGAAGACTGTAAATTTAAGTTAATTACTTCGGTGATAACCCTGAAATAAAGTGATCTTTCTAGCCCAGATGACCAAAAACCGCCCCTATCTATCGACTCCTCAAAACTGTTATGCTTCCGGGAAAAATCTCTTAAACAAAAACTATTGCTAAATCTGTCTAGATGGAGAAGCAAAAGCGATCGAGAGATAAAAATAATTAAAGCCTCCTTACTGAATCAACAGTTACTTTCAAGAAATCTTCTCGGTTATAACCGCGCAGTCAGTTGGGGGAAGTAATGAGAATTTTTCACCGTTTCATCACCTTTGTTTAGTTTCTAATCACGATTTTTTAGTCCATGAGTAAACTTTCCAGACGTAGATTTATCTTCACTGCCGGGGCAACTGCCGTAGGAACAGCAATTCTCCACGGTTGCGCCACTCCCAATAATACCGCGACCAGTCCCTCCCCGGCCGGCAGTCCTGCCGCTTCCCCCGTTGTCAGTGGAGAAACCCCCGAAGTCACCACCGCTAAACTAGGTTTTATTGCCCTCACCGACGCTGCCCCCTTAATTATCGCCAAAGAAAAAGGTTTATTCGCTAAACACGGGATGCCCGATGTACAGGTGATGAAACAAGCCTCTTGGGCTGCAACCCGGGATAACCTCGAATTAGGTTCGGCGGGAAACGGCATCGATGGGGCGCATATTTTATCCCCCATGCCCTACCTAATGACCTTGGGCAAAATCACCAAACAGCCCGTACCGATGTATATTCTGGCGCGTTTGAATACCAACGGTCAGGCCATATCGATCTCCAAATCCCACGCGGATTTAAAACTCGACCTCGACAGTTCTAAACTCAAAGAAACCCTCACCAAAGCGAAATCTGCCGGCAAAGAAATGAAAGCTGCCGTCACCTTTCCGGGGGGCAACCACGACCTGTTCATGCGTTACTGGCTATCTGCGGGCGGCATCGATCCCAATAATGACATCTCCCTCATCGTCGTTCCCCCGCCGCAGATGGTGGCCAATATGAAAGTCGGCACCATGGACGCGTTCTGTGTCGGCGAACCGTGGAACGCCCAAATCGTCTCCAAAGGCCTCGGGTACACTGCCCTGATCACTGGAGAATTCTGGAAGGATCACCCCGAAAAAGCCTTCGCTTTACGCGCCGATTGGGTGGATAAAAATCCCAAAGCGGCAAAAGCTTTAACCATGGCTGTTCTGGAAGCGCAGCAATGGTGCAACGATCCCGCTAATGTTAAGGAAATGTGCGAGATTATTTCAGGACGGGAATGGCTGAAAATTGACCCCGCCGATATCTTGGGAAGAATGCAGGGTAATATCGATTTCGGTGATGGTCGCAAAATCGAAAATAGCCCCGTAGCCATGAAATTCTGGGCTGATAACGCTTCCTATCCCTACAAGAGTCATGATACTTGGTTTGTGACTGAAGACATCCGTTGGGGCTATATTCCCGCCGATACGGACATCAAAGCTTTAGTTGATAAAGTTAACCGGGAAGATATCTGGAGAGAAGCCGCCACAGCCCTCAATGTTCCGGCTGCTCAAATTCCCACCTCTACCTCTCGCGGTGTGGAAACTTTCTTTGATGGTGTTACTTTTGACCCCGAAAATCCCACCGCTTACCTGAAATCTCTCAAGATTAAAAAGGTTTAAATCAGTGAGCAGTGAGCAGTGAGCAGTTAAAGATGATTCTCTGATAGCTGATAACTGAACCACTGATAACTGAACCACTTAACCACTGATAACTCAACCACTGATAACTGATAACTGATAACTGATTATGGCTGTTTCTATTTCTCGTCGTTCTCAAAGTCCGAAATGGGTAAAAGACCTGCAAAAAAAATTAACCAAACTAGCAACTTCGGCGATTGCTTTATTAATTTTCCTTCTCCTGTGGCAAATTCTCTGTTTTAGTCCCGATGCTCCCCTTCCTAGTCCCACTAAAGTGGTTAGCGATACCTGGGAATTAATTATTAATCCCTTCTTCAATAATGGTGGCACGGATGTGGGGTTATTCTGGCAAATTTTAGCTAGTTTACAACGGGTGGCCGTGG
>NZ_JADEXI010000655.1:0-2417 GCF_015207185.1 Microcystis sp. LEGE 08355
CAACAAGAACGCGACCGCGCTTTTGCCCGATTACGGGAATTGGGCATTGACCCGACACAGTTGTGACTATAATTAATCTTCAGCGGAGATACCGTCATCTTCCACCACCGCTTCGGTGATAGGAGAGGGGGGAATTTCCGTTAAGGGAGATAAATCCGCAGGGGGGGCCACCACGCGATCGAGTTTTAGGGTTAAATAACGAATAACCTCATCACTTAAACGCATGGCCCGTTCCATGGGGGCGACTTGTTTGCCGCTGGCCTGATAATTCATCTGCACATAGACACCATCATTGAGTTTTTTGATGGGATAGGCCAGACGTTTTTTACCCCACACCTTAACTTGAATGTCTGTGGCGCTGTGTTCGGTAATCAGAGTCCGATAACGTTCCACTTGTTGCTGAACGACTTCTTCCCCTAAATCGGGACGGAGAATGTAAAGAGTTTCGTAGTTATTGCTCATCTCAGAATCCTTATGGACTAGAAGGCTTCTTTGTCAAGACCGGAGGTTAATTGATTTTAATAACTCTCTAGCTTTTAATAAAGAAGCAAGGATATATGATCATACTACTATCCGAGAGTCGATCGCTAGTCATTCCCAGAAAAATATGGCGCAACGCTATGTACGAGTGAAACATCGTCAAGGACAAATCTTCTACGGACTGTTACAGCTAAACCGTAGCGTTGCCGTCTTTGATGCCCCTCCCTGGCAAGGAGGGCAACTAACCACAATAGAATTAGAACCTGATAGCTACCAACTATTAGCCCCCTGTTTCCCGTCGAAAATTATTGCTGTGGGCAAAAATTACCCGGCCCACGCCGCCGAGATGGGAACACCTGTACCGGGCGAGCCGCTTTTATTTCTCAAGCCACCGACGACAATTATCGGCGATGGTGAAACGATTTTCTATCCGCCCCAATCGGAAAGAGTGGATTATGAGGGAGAATTGGCATTAATTATGGGAGAAACCGCCAAAAACTGCACCACAGCCCAGGCCAGAAGTAAAATCTGGGGTTATACCATTGCTAACGATGTCACCGCTAGGGATTTACAGAAAAAAGATAGCCAATGGACGCGGGCGAAAGGATTTGACAGTTTTTGTCCCCTCGGCCCCTGGATTGTCCGGGAACTGAGTATCGGGGCGCAATTAACCACTTTTCTCAATGATGGCAGCGACCCCAAACAAAGCAGTTATCTTAGTGATATGGTCTTTCCTCCCGATGTCTTGGTGGCTTATATCTCCCAAGTGATGACCCTGCTGCCGGGGGATGTGATTTTAACGGGAACTCCCGAAGGAATCGGACCGATGCAGGTGGGGGATAAGGTTCGGGTGGAAATAGAAGGCATCGGGGTTTTGGAAAATAGCGTCATGGCAGCAGCATCAATTAGCGATAATTAACAATCCTAGCGAATACGGCGGGGCCTAGACTCGCCCCACCGACTAAAGCCCCGTTTATCTGCGATTGAGCCATAATTTCATCGATATTATCCGGTTTTACCGAACCACCGTACTGAATGGTTACTTCGGGATTGTCTAATTGTTGCCGAATCAAACCGATAACGCGGTTAGCTTCCTCGCTTTCGCAGGTTTCCCCCGTGCCAATCGCCCAGATGGGTTCGTAGGCGATAACGAGGTTTTTTTGGTCAACATTGACTAAACCTGCTTGAATTTGCTTGATAATTACCTTTTCCGTTTCTCCAGCATCTCTTTGGGCTTTACTTTCTCCCACACAGATAATCGGGATTAAACCTTGTTTTTGGGCAGATATGACCCTTAAATTGACGGTTTCATCAGTTTCGCCGAAATATTGCCGGCGTTCACTGTGACCGATAACCACATAGTGAACCCCGATTTCGGTTAACATATCCGCCGAGATTTCCCCCGTATAAGCCCCCGATTTTTCCCAGTGGACATTTTGCGCCCCCAAGCGAATACGACCGCCGTGGAGGGTTTTAGAGAGGACAGCTAAAGCTGTGAAAGGCGCGCAAAGAACTACTTCTCGGTCGTCGGGGGTTTCCTCTAGATGGGATTTAAAATCTTGCAAAAACTCCAAAGCTTCTCTCTGGGTTTTGTGCATTTTCCAGTTACCTGCAATAACAACTTTCGGCACAGCTTAATTAATTTAGTAGATTTGATAATTTATGGTACATTTTACTGTAAGCCTTTTTGTTACCCTAAGCAAGATCACCGATAATCGCTGTCTGTCATGAACAGATTTTTTTAATACTTTTACCTGTACCTAGGACTTGCTGAATAAATCTAAAAACTTTGTTGGATAAGGCTTTTAGACTTTTTTCCCTCAAAAAGTGCCTACCATTGGAGTGATCGGGGGTAAAATTCCGGGACTTTTTCCCTGAAAATTAGGTAACTGACCACCTCAAAATCGGTAAAACCCTACACCCTACACCCCACACCC
>NZ_JADEXI010000656.1:0-2406 GCF_015207185.1 Microcystis sp. LEGE 08355
CCTCTAGATAAGTATTTTGACTCAGGCATCTTCCTCTTTCGAGACGTTGTGACACTTAGGGTGCGGAATGTGGGTTATGATAGGTACATTGAACTTTGGAAGACGAGGCAAGGGGGAAAAATCGAATCATAGCTACCTCAACAAATCTATATATCTGATTAGGGCAAAAATTGTGATTTTGTGAGCGATCGAGATTGCCTTAATCGACAAATCTCGATAAGACCTCACTTTCCGTATCCGCAGGGCAAAGTTGCCGATTTAATCCCGTCAGGGTCTGACGAATATATCTCAGTTGATCGGGATCGCTCTCGACACTATCGAAGTGTCGCACTTTCTGATTGAGAACTTCGATTTCTCGCTCTATCCACCAAGTTTCTTGTCTCATTGTCCTGTCCTAACGCGTGTATTAAATAGAGTAATTATTTCCCTTTTGTGACAGTCCGCTGAAAATTTTATCTAAAGTTTTCGACAACTAGACGTATTGGTGGGTCAGCTATATGATTGGAATCAGAGTTTCTCTGTAGCGATCAAAAAAGTAATTGATTGTATTTTGGTAACTAAACTAACTTTTAAAAGCCAAGGGTAAGACGAATGCCATTTCAGAACAACTATGCAAATCTAGTGACGGAAAAACCTCAAGCTCACACCCGCTTGATCCGAGATTATGACGGCAGCAATAAAGATTTTGACTTCATTATCATCGGTTCTGGAATAGGAGGGGGCATCTTAGCAGACGACCTAGCCGATCGATTGGGGCAAAGTCATCGCATTCTGGTTTTGGATGCCGGCTCCTTTATCTATCCAACCCATGTCTATAATATCAGTCGCATCCCTAACGGTTCGGTAGCCCCCCACTTTGGCGTAGATAATTTCAAACAGTCACCTAGCGGTTCCCATTTTATCGGTTCTAAACCCCAATTGTGTTTTGGCGGGCGTTCTATTTTTTGGTCGGGACTGATTCCACAAGCTCAAAGTTGGGAGATGGAGTTTTTCCCGGATAATGTACGTCAAGACTTGGAATCGAGATATTTCCGATTGGCTAATGACAGGATGAATCTATCGTCATCGCTGGGGGATAAAGCAAAAAAGTTGGTGAGCTATTTTCAATCCAGTTCTCTTAATTCAGATTTTGAAATAAAACAGACACCTCGCGCCGTCCATCAACCCTATCTCGATCCCGACGGCACACCACGAAATCAATTCTTTGCAGAACCCACGGGAGTGTTCAACACCGCCGAACTGCTGATCAACCAAGTTGGACTGACCCCCGGTGTCGATCAAAACGGGAAGGGTCTATTTATCAAACTGAATAGTTTCGTAGAAGCGGTTCAGAACGTCCCTTTTGACTGGTATGAAGTTAAAACCACTAACACGATTACGGGAGAGCAGATCAGTTTTTATTCTCCCAAGGTAATCATCGCCGCAGGTTCTACGGAAAGCCCGAAACTGATCCATCGTTCTACCGTCTATCAAAATCTACCCGATAAAATTCGCCAACAAGTGGGGTTCGGACTGACAGACCATCCCGTGACAGGAGAATCCCAAGCCTATGTGTCGTCTCTGGGAAGAAACGCTTCACTCATTCCCCTCAGTCGTCAAGACCACGCTAAAATTATCTTCTACTCGCGGGGAAATCGAGATGCTAACGGTCAAGTGATCTACCCCTTCAATATAGAAATGAATGTTAATCATGAATATTGGCATCTGAGAAACAACGATCCTTCTGCCGAACCCGTGGTTGACGATACTAGCAGAACCCGTGTTGACATCAAGTTTAGCTTTGGAAACTGTCTCGATGATGAGAATGGCATTTTCTCCCACGCTAACGATAACTACACGCCCGAAATCCGCTTCAAACGTTTTTCAAATCTAGATGATTTGTTGGGTTCTCGTTTCCCGGCCCTTGCAGGCTGGAATAAAAGCAAAAATGAGTTTTTCGCTCTACTTAATCAAACAAGAAATCGCATTTTTGCCGAGTTCAACGACGTGAACTTCATCACAGGAGAATATGGCGAGGGCGACGGTAAACAATGGCCTTTTGGGTGGGGTACTGTTCACCACGCCTGCGGCACTTTGCGGATGCCCTGGAAAGCTAACCGTAATGCCAATTTCAATAACGATTCGGTTGTCGATGAAGACCTGAAAGTTCGAGGCACTACGGGACTATACGTTTGCGATATGTCCGTTATGCCCATCAGCACCGCCGCTAACCCCGTACTCGCTCTGGCAGGATTGGCTTTAAGACTTTCCGACCATTTGGGTTAAAAGAATCAACCGCTCTGAAAGTTATGTCCTGACCGATCGCCGCTCTATCCGGAATCATACCAACTAAGGGAGTACCGGCAAAACTTAAAATTGCGGGTTTCGCGGGCGGGGGGGATATCCTTCTTACCAACCGCTTACCGG
>NZ_JADEXI010000657.1:0-2404 GCF_015207185.1 Microcystis sp. LEGE 08355
ACCATACTCAACACCCCAAAACCCCAAAACCCCAAAACCATAAAATCTCCATACCTAACACCTTACTAACTGATCACTGATAACTGATCACTGATTCGGTTATCCCTATTCGGGGTTTGTCTATCCCTGAGGGAGAAACTGGTTATCCTAGTAAATAAAGGGTTGCTTCGGTGTTCTTATGATTGACAAAATTTTAACTAAAGTTCGATCGCTTGCCAAGCCGTTATTAGTTCTAGGATTAGTGACAACGCTGATTTTAGGTTCTATTCCCAGTGCTTTAGCGGCATCGGGGGGTAGAATGGGTGGCGGTAGTTTTCGCGCCCCTAGTCGCAGTATTAGCCCTTCTAGGGGTGGTGGTTACAGTTCCCCCGGTTACGGTGGAGGTATTGGTTTTCCCTTCCTCTTACCCTTCTTTTGGGGTGGTGGTGGCGGTGGCTTAATTTCTCTGTTAATCTTTTTTGCTATCGCCAATTTCCTCGTTAATGCTTTCCGTAATGGTGGAGGCAGTGATGAGAATGGTATGACGATAGAATCCGGTTATGAAACCGTCTCCGTGGCTAAAGTACAGGTGGGTTTGTTGGCTAATGCCCGTTATCTGCAACAAGAATTAAATCAAATCGCCCTAACTGTGGATACTAGCACCTCCGAGGGACGCATCGAAGTCTTACAAGAATCGGCCCTCGCCCTGTTACGTCATCCGGAATACTGGGTTTATGGTAACGTCGATTGCCAACAAACCAGCCTCAGCAGTGCAGAAGCCAAGTTTAATCAGTGGTCTCTCAACGAACGCGGTAAACTAACGGCGGAAACCTTAACTAATTACAATAATCAACTGCGTCAAGGTTCTCAAGAAAATATTTTACCCGAATCGGCTGAGGAATTAGCTAAAAGCGCACCGGAAGGCTATATTTTGGTGACTATTTTAGCTGGCATCGTCGGTAAATTTTCCCTAGCCAAAATCAATGATTCCCAAGACTTGAAACAGGCCCTACAACAAATTGGTAGTATGGGAGGCGATCGACTTTTGGCAGTAGAAGTGATTTGGACTCCTCAAAGCGAGGGTGATATTCTCAGTCAAGACGACATTCTCGCCAATTATCCCGATCTGAAATTGGTGTAATTTGTCGGGGTATAACCCTAGATAGGGTTTGCTGAAAAATTTTTTCGTGGGGGTAGGGTGTGGCCCCCCTTGCCCCCCCGACATCGGGGGGGCAAGGGGGGGTAAGATACCTGCCAAGAATAAAGAAAAATGGTATTACCCAACAAGGTTTTTAGATTTATTCAGCCAGCCCTAGATATTGCCCAAAATCTCCCTGTAAAAGGGAGATTTTTTGATTATTAAGGATATTGCCGCCGTTAACAATATAATTCCTGAATCCACTGCCATTCTTGGGCTAATCCTTCGGCTAAAGAAACTTGGGGATTATAACCTAGAATAGTACGGGCTTTGGTGACATCGGCGGCGGTGTGACGGGCATCTCCCCGGGCGAGTCCTTGATGCGATCGCTCGATCGGTTTACCGATGACTTTTTCCATAGTATCCAAGACATCCAACAAAACCACGCGACTACCACCACCAATATTAAACACCTCCCCCACCGCTTCCGGTACGACGGCAGCGGCTAAATTAGCGGCTACAGCATCGCTAATAAAGGTAAAATCGCGGGTTTGTTTGCCATCCCCGTAGATGCCGATGGCTTTATCTGCGATCGCTGATTGAAAAAACTTATGAAAAGCCATATCGGGACGTTGCCGCGGTCCATAAACGGTGAAATAACGCAAGGCAGTGACGGGAACGTGAAAATTCTGGTGATATAGCCAACAGAGTCTTTCTGCCGCTAATTTGGTGATGCCGTAGGGTGAAACTGGTTGGGGACAAAGGGTTTCGGGAGTCGGCATCGTTTCCGCATTGCCATACACCGAGGAAGTGGAAGCAAAAACCATCCGTTGTAAAGACGGGGTTTCCTTAGCGGCCTCAAGAATAATTTGAGTAGCATTTATATTCCTTTCGGTATATTGACGAAATCCA
Source organism: Microcystis sp. LEGE 08355 (assembly GCF_015207185.1). NCBI lineage: Bacteria > Bacillati > Cyanobacteriota > Cyanophyceae > Chroococcales > Microcystaceae > Microcystis > Microcystis sp. LEGE 08355. Next base: position 2,030 of record NZ_JADEXI010000657.1, read on the forward strand.
TCACCCCAGCTTGCTCTGACTCCTGCTTGGGCTGCCTGATGGAATAATACTTCTACTCCTTGCAACAGTTGTCGCCAGTCGAGGGCTTGTATATCCGCTTCGATTAACTTAAATTCGGGATATTTGGCTAGAATATGGGCATTTTTGCGCTTTAAACTGGGGTCGTAATAATCGTTAAATTGATCGATACCGATCACCTGATCTCCTTGTTCTAAAAGCTTTTCTGCCAAGTTAGAACCGATAAAACCCGCGACACCAGTAACAATATGAGTAGCCATTTAATCCTAGTCGTTGATATTTTGTATCGATTGTAAGCTAAGCCGCATTTAAGTAGGGTTTGCGGCAAAAAGTTTTTCGGTGTGGGCAAGGTGTGAC
>NZ_JADEXI010000658.1:0-2402 GCF_015207185.1 Microcystis sp. LEGE 08355
GCTTACCCTGCTGTCCGCCGCTAAAGAAAAAAAATTTCCCGTCAATCTGCGTCTGGAAAACGACGTGATTCAGGAAATTTACGTTTTTTAAAACTTTTTCAAGATTTAACGAGGAAAATACCATGACATTAGCACAACCGACTCAAATTCCCCCCGCAGCTAACCTTCCTAAGTCCGAAACACCAGAAATTCCCTCTGTTCCTCTCTTTGCCGAAAACCCCCTCGGTCAGGATAGCAAAGATGGCCTGCGTGGCGGAGCGAATCTCTATGGCGGCTGTAGTATTGAAGTGGGCTGTGGTTGCTCCTTTGGCACCCTGCGCTATACCCATGAAGATGCCCAAGGCTGGTTAGACTATGTGAAAAAGTTTACCCCCTTAAACTTTTGGTATCAGGATTGTGGTGTACAACCCTGGCTTTACTACGAACCCTACGATGATTGGCAAGATACCTACGGGGTAGATGCGGTCATGGCCTTCTATCACTCTGGTCATGGCGGGATGGATGCCAATGGCGTGTTTTATCTACCGATGAGCAAACCTTGGGGTAGCGAAGGTTGTACGATCGTCTCTAGCAGTGATAAGTTAATTTGGGGTAACGAGCGGGTCAGATACATTTTTCTGTCTACCTGTCTTTCCCTGCGGGTTCTGGGCGGTCACAACCCGATTCGCACTTGGCATCGTAGTAATCGCGGTTGGCGAATGCTCTTCGGCTATGAAACTGTTAGTTGGGATAATCCCAATTACGGCAAATTTTTCTGGGAAGAATGGAACAAGAATAAGTCTTTTAGTACCGCTTGGTTAGATGCTAGTTGGCGCATTGCCCACGACCAAGCCCCCTCGGTGGTGGCCTGTGGTGCCAGTGCGGATGAGGCGAAAAATCGTCTCTTTAATGAACGCTATTTTTCTCGCGAACGGGTCAGTAATGCTTGGTATTGGTGGCGATGGTACAATGTGGCTCGCAGTAGCCAACCACAACTGGTCTTACCCCAGCATCTCCTCGTCGGTCGTTTGCAACCCCTAGACGCTACTCGACCGGCTGCCCGCAGCCTAGCGGCACGATTTGGTCTTGACCTGGAAATCCCCTCAGAAGTTGGTAGTACCAGAAATGGCTCCTATCGCGTGGTGACGGGGGAACAAAGCATCGCCTACGGTAGTGATGGGTCAATTGATGTCCGTTTGGCAACTCCTAACCGCTATAATTACAACCCCTTGGCTATGGACAGCGCCCAAACCTTAGCCCAGGAGGCCGTCTGGCGTTACGGTCTTGACCAAGAAGTCCCGGTGGTGTTCGATCGAATTATCTTATCTTCCGAAGCCGGCGGTACGGCTAACGGTTCGGGACAATTGGACGGACCGTTTACTACTGGTGTGATTGTCCAATTCCGACAGTTGATTAATGGTGTCCCGGTGATTACCCCGGGGGCGGGTACGGTGCGAATTGCCCTGGATAATGATGGTACTGTCACCGATGTGCATTCATCAGTCCGCTCGCTCGAACAGTTAAGTAGTCGTCCTGTACGCTCTGCCAGTGCGCCGCCTCCCCAGGGTGATATCGCTCCTGTCTTAGCACCCGAACCTAGCAACTATGAGCAGTTACTAGCGGCAGAGTTTAGCCGACAATTGGCTTCCCTGTCTGCTCGCGGTGGCGGTGGAATGCCTCTAGAATTCACCACTGTCCCCAATTCCACCGAGATTGGCTACGATATTGACGGCGATGAGGCGATTTTGATCGCCCGCAAAGCGATCGAAGTTAACTTTGGCAATGGTTATCGTAAACGTTATTGGGTTACTGTACCCTTGTTTGGTTAACTGCGATCGAATCCAGTTTTAATCATGTTAAGACGGGCAAGCTCCCCGTCTTGACAGGCTTTTTTACTTTTTCCTGGCTACACAATGTCTAGCGTCACCCGTCAACAACTGGAGAGCGCGATCAACAATGGCTTAAAGATCGGCTTAAACGGTGAAAATTTACAAGGTTTGGATTTATCTGGTCTGAATCTCAGTGAATTTGACTTTAGCTATGCCAATCTAGAATCAGTTAACTTCCGGGGTGCCAATTTAAGCAAGGCGATTTTGTGGTCTGTGCAAGCGGCAAAAGCGAACTTTAGTCAAGCTAACCTTAGTGGGGCCAACCTCGGCACTGCCAATCTTAGCCAATGCAATCTTAGCGGTGCAATTCTCCGTCAAGCTAGTTTGTTAGGAACCAATTTGCAACAAGCTGATTTAAGCAGTGCCGATTTGCGTCTAGCTAATCTCCAAAATACCATCCTCACGGACATTATCTACAATGCTCAAACCCAATGGCCTGATGGATTCCGTTTTTTGCGGTAAACCAAAATTAAAAGCATTCAAAACCCGATAATCGGTATAGTAATCTAAATCTTACAGAGTATCGAGAATAAC
>NZ_JADEXI010000659.1:0-2397 GCF_015207185.1 Microcystis sp. LEGE 08355
TAGAGAAGGTTATCGCGCCGGCAGCGTCGGTGTGGCGGCCGGGTTTAGTTTTTATCCCAGTAAAAATTTAGGTGCTTTTGGCAATGGCGGAATGTTAGTGAGCAATGATCCCGAAATTAGCCAAAAAGCCCGTAGTTTAAGAAATTATGGCGCACCGAGCAAGTATTTTCACACCGATATCGGCACTAATAGCCGTTTAGACAGCATACAAGCCGCCATTTTAAATGTTAAATTACCCCATCTGGAAGGCTGGAATCGGGCCCGTCAGCGAGCGGCAAGACAATACGACCGGCTTTTGGCTCCTTTAGCCGATAAGGGCATTTTACCCATACGAGACGAAACCGAGACCGGTCATGTCTATCATCTCTACGTTATTCGCCTCCTTGCCCATTGTCCCGTCCCTCGCCAACAACTACAAGAACAATTAACTGCCGTCGGTATTCAAACTGGCATTCATTATCCGATTCCTTGTCATCTGCAACCGGCCTATCGCTACCTGGGTTATCAACAGGGAGACTTTCCTCATGCAGAGACTCTCTGTGAAGAAATTGTCTCTCTGCCCATGTACCCCGGTATCAGCGAGGAGCAAATTGAAATGGTTGTTGAACAGATTACTTCGATCATCGGGTAACATAAATTCAGAATTTGTCACTAAATCGCTCTGTCCTATGGGTATTAGTCCTTCCCTATCCCCCGTCTCCCACAAAAATCGGCAATCTTGGCTGATTATCGGTTTCTTGGCGGTTATCTATGGTCCGGTGATCTTTCATTGGTATGATGGTTGGCTGAATAAATCGATCGGCATCGAACACGAATACTTTAGCCACGGCTTGATCGGCCTTCCCTATGCCGCCTATATTGTCTGGCAGAATCGCCAAAAATGGCAACGCCTCGAAGATCGCTCCCATCCCCTCGGAGCGTTTTTGTTAACCCTAGGAGCGATTTTTTATCTCCTCGGTTCCTCTCTTTGGGTTAGTATGTCTTTCCCGATTATTTTAGCGGGAATCTGTCTCTGGTTAAAAGGAACGGAAGGTTTTAAATTACAGGGATTTCCCCTGCTTTTAACAGCTTTAGCGACTCCTAATCCCATACCCTACCTGATCACTCCCTATACCCTACCCCTACAGGTTTTTATTGCCGCTTGCTCTGGTTTTATTCTCCAGCAAGCAGGCCTAGATGTCTCCGTTGACGGTATCTATGTAGCGGTAGAAGGTAGGATGGTGGAAGTCGCTCCCTACTGTGCGGGGCTGAAAATGTTATTTAGCAGTCTTTACGTCACCCTCCTGCTGCTCCATTGGACTAATACCATCGAAAACGGTCGTAAAACCCGCTTTATGCTCCTCAGTGCCTTGGGAATTAGTGTCGGGGCTAATATTATTCGTAACGCGCTTTTAGCCTGGTTTCACGGCACAGGACAAGAGGAAAACTTTAAATTACTCCACGATAGCTGGGGGGGTGATTTATACTCCGTCTTTATGTTATTAATGATCCTTTTGGTCTTCCAAATCATGCAGTATCGCGAGGCGGTCAAGAAACAGTCCCCGGATCAAGAGGAAGTTAACCAGGATGATTAGTCGAAAAATTCCGGCCGAGGTAAGTTTAGTGTTAGATAAAGTCAAAAAAAAGCTCCCGGGTAATTATTTACTGCTGTTGTGCCTGCTGCTGCTGTTGATTTTAGGCGGTATCCTGCCCAATTTAATTTCTGGCCATTGGTCTTGGGCAGATCAACCGAGAATCGCTAATATTCAGAAAATGCAGGTCATCCGAAAATCGGGAATCGAGTTGTCTGACCTGAAAACCATCGACCAGAGCCAAGGCCAAATCGGTGAGGGAAAATGGTCGGTACAAGTGGTGGAAAGTCCCGATGGCAAGAGGATCACCGTGCTTTTAAAGCCACAGGACTACTATAAAAATCAACCGGGATTAGAATGGTCGGATATCAATTCGATTAGTCATTGGAATCAGGGGGAAACAACCGAGCTATCAATTCCCACCCAGTCGGGAGGAAAGGCCACGGCCAGATTCTATCGTGCTTGGACACAAAATACCTTTGCCGTGGTGCAATGGTATGCTTGGCTAGGTGGTGGTCATTACGATCCCTCTGTTTGGTATTGGCTTGACCAATGGGCGCAATTAAAAAGACAGAGAGTACCCTGGATAGCCGTTTCCTTGCTGATTCCCTTAGAACCGACGAAAGAACTGCAAACTCTCACTCCCTTTGCTCTCAATCTCGCCGCGGAAGTTCAAAGTTACTTAGAACAAAATGTCTTAAGTCAATTAACTTCTCTGCCTGAGACCAAAAAAGAAAAGTGATTTTGCTGCTCCCAACCATCTCTTTGAAAAAACTAGCTCAAGGCACTTTTCTAGTCCTTAATGGCTTCTTTGTTTCTCTCCCAC
>NZ_JADEXI010000660.1:0-2388 GCF_015207185.1 Microcystis sp. LEGE 08355
GAAAATTGATAATGATTGACGGTTTCCGGGGGAAGATTGAGCAAATCAAAGAAACTTTCAGGAAAAGTCTCAAAGAGACGATAGAAAATACTGTCCGTTTTCACTCAATTTTGTCCCTCAATGACTTCTGGTACTTGTTCAATATCTAAGTCTAAAGTTTGGGCAATTTGTTCTACACTTAATCCTAAGACCGATAAACGGGGAATAGAGTTTAATTTAGCGGTTAATGCTCCTTCCTCTCTGCCTTCCTCTAAAATATCTTGATAGATGACTGATTCTCTCATAATGTCACTCCGAAGGATTTTTTTTATCGTCTCTCGATTTAATACTAACCCGGCGAGAATACTGGTAGCGGCAGCGAGATTGCTTTGCACCCGTTTTTGGGAGATAGTTTCTAGAGAACGGGACACCTGACTTAACACCTGTTCGGGGTCATCAGTATTGCTGAGAACGGCAAAGGGTAATAACTCATTGTTCGCTTAATTTTTTAAGGGAAGGGTTTTAAAATTGCTGTTACCTTTATCCTGTATGCTTTTTAGCGAATAAGGTAAGCGGAACGGTGCCGAGAGTGCGATCGCCAATTGGCTTGTTCAAACCCTAGGTATTTCTACAAAATTGAGACGCACCGAGTTGAATCTCCCTATTGGGGATTTTTTGGGACAGCAACAATCAAAATACTTCTGATTTGCGAGCGACTTAACCTGACCGGAAAGATATCCGTATAATCTAGACCAGCTGCTCTGGTGCCATAATCATTTTCCACTTGGTCCAATAAATCTCGATTGAGAGGCCATTGTCTCATGTCTCCACCTAGTGCGGGACCATTCACTGGATATTTAACGCTTTCAGCCGTATCTAGAAGCATTTGATCGTGGGTAAAAGCTAACACTCTATCCAATAATTCCTCGTTGGTATAAGTGAAAGCATGATCATCTTCCATGGGATTGATCATTTGAAAAACGTCATATCCTTCATCTAAAACCATCGCTTCCTCCGCACCGAATCCATCGCTCATAATTAAGGTAATCCCTTCTAGAGTGTTGCCGATTCTTGCCCCTAATCCCGAGGAAGCAAAACAGATAATTCTTTGACCGGACATTCCCAAAATTCCGAAAGGATAGATATTCTTGGGAAAGTAAATCTCTACCGTATCTCCTCCGGGGTAAGGAAAATATTCTCCTGCCCGACGTGGAGAAACACCAACTCGTCTAAAGTTATTTTTCGTCAACTGGTTTGCGACAGCAGGATCGGCCAGATTGATCTCCAGAAAACCACCGGGAGAAATTAATTGAGTTTCTACGATAATCGGTCCGTTTAAAGCGGCACGCCTAGCATTCAACTCGCCGTAGAGTTGATATTCCCCCAAGTAAATTTTATCAATAGCCTGCTTCATAAAATTCCCCGCACATGGGATTTTACCAGGCAGGCAAAAAATATGGCGTACATCTTGGAATCGATCGATAGCAGTAAATAGGGGAACCACATTACCTTGTTGAATAATAGTTTTTCCCCCTAGGGCAAACTCTAAAAATGGGGCGATATTCTGTAAATTAGCATCGTATCCCTCTAGTCCTGCTAAATAACGATTATATGCGCGGGCCACTTGCGGATCATCGATGTTTATTATATTTGCGCCTCCAGCCATAATAAATCTTAAATCCAAAAATTCATAACGATGGCCGAGGTGTGTAGCCATATCATCACACCATTTGACCAAACACCGATAGATGCGCTGATTGATCGGTTCTTGATAGCCTCCGGGGAGAAACATCCCACATAATTGATTTTGCAAGGATTTTATGTAGTAATTAGGGCCAAGATAGGCAAGATGCCACGGATTCATCGTTAGATCCCCACAACCTTGGGCGCCAATAATGAGCCAATCCTGTCCTCGCTGATCGCAGAATTCTTTGAGATGATGATAAAGTGTCCAAGTACCCGCTCTCTGCTCGTAAGCATTGGTCGTAGAGTCTAGGCCAGGAACAGCATTGCGACGAAGTCGATTATACATTATATCCGTCACTGCATGAGGATCCTGCATTCTGGGGGGAGTTATACCATCCCGTTGAATGCCGGGGCCTTTTTGATAGTCTGGAGTCACGGACACAAAGAGCTGCTCTTTTTTCGTGTCTAGAGTCAAAGAACCAGTATTAAAAACTTGATGTTTCACCATAATACCCCCTGCTTGTCTAGGTGTGGCAGTTGCGGCTAGACAAGCTAATTAGCCCTAGGCTATCTGTTTTTTTTAATCTCAACCTCGCTGACCTAAAGGGGAGTGGGGCTTTATATTTTTTTCCTGAATCTATCAGATGAACGTAGGTTGGGTTGAAGCATGAAACCCAACGCCCGCTGAATTTATCAGAAAGCCTAGCATTTATCGTATTATAC
>NZ_JADEXI010000661.1:0-2383 GCF_015207185.1 Microcystis sp. LEGE 08355
GATAGATATGACTGAGATTTTGACCAGCTAGACTGCGTTTAGTAAAGCGCCAGCCATCGATGAGGTAAATTTGCATTAAACCGGTCCCTAAACCTTTTGTCCGTCCAATAATTACCTCCGATTGTCTGGGATTGCGGGGGGTTCCCACGAGGACTAATTCCCCGTTGCGTTGTACGATACGCAGCAGGTATTCTAAACCGTAATCTTCGCCCTGAATGCGAAGGGAATAACCGTTACTGTCGGTAGCCCGTTCACAACTGCCGGTAAAATCGAAATCGAGCAGCAGAGGCTGAACAATGGTCGGTTCTGTGCCATTTACAGCCCAACATTGGCGTTTTCCGGGGATTTGTTGCAAAATCAGTAAATCGTATTTACCGTTACCGTAGGGCCGGGCAATAGCGATAAAATCCTCTTGATTAACTTCTCTTTGTTCAAAGAGAGTTGCTTGACTCGGTGTAGTCAGGAGACAACCCCCCAGAAGTGAAAACAGTAGGGTAAATTTTAAGGATGATTTTAGATTCATAAATAGGGAGCGTTGTTATAGAGATTGTACTTGCATTTATTTTATCGATCTAGACGTAAGCGAGAGAATTTTGTTTTCTTGGAAGATAGCTATTACTCGACCTAATCCACAGTAGGATAGAGATTGCTAAAAATTGACCCTTGAGTAGAGTGGCAACAAGATGGCGAAAGCGGCGATTATTGGATTGGGAAGATCGGGAATAGCAGCGGCAAGATGCTTAAAACGGGATGGTTGGCAGGTGACATTAAGCGATCGCTCCGATTCTCCCGGTTTACAAGCAACCAAAACCAATCTGGAAAGGGAAGGAATTATTGTCAATCTTGGTCAAAATCTCAGTCTAGAGGCTTCAGACTTACCTAATCTTATCGTGGTTAGCCCCGGGGTGCCTTGGGATGCCCCAATTTTAATTACTGCCAGAGAAAAAGGCATCGAGACGATCGGAGAATTAGAATTAGCTTGGCGTTATCTGCAATCTTCTCCTTGGTTGGGGATTACGGGAACTAACGGCAAAACCACCACCACCGCCCTCTGTGCCGCTATTTTTCAAAAAGCGGGGTTAAATGCCCCTTCCTGCGGTAATATCGGCTATGCTGCCTGTGAATTGGCTTTAAAAGCCGATAAATACGATTGGATTATTGCGGAGATTAGTAGTTATCAGATCGAGTCCAGTCGGGATTTATCGCCGAAAATCGGCATCTGGACAACTTTTACCCCCGATCACCTTAGTCGTCATCAAACCCTGGAAAATTATTATCAGATTAAAGCCTCTTTACTGCAAAGAAGCGATCACCAAATCCTCAACGGTGATGATCCCTATCTGCGTCAAATCGGTGTTAGTCAATGGCAACAAGCTTACTGGACTTCTGTGAAAGGCAAAGATGCGCTTTTGGGCGATCCTAGTCGTGGTGTTTATCTGCAAGATAACTGGATCGTGGCTTTTGGGGAATTAATTGCCCCGGTTAATCTCCTGAAAATGGTGGGCAGTCACAATCAGCAGAATTTGCTTATGGCTGTGGCCGCCGCTAGATTGGCAGCCATCGAGAAAAAAGCCATTACTGAAGCGATCGCCACTTTCCCCGGGGTTGCCCATCGTCTAGAGTATATTTGTACTTATAAAGGACTAGACTTTATTAATGATAGTAAAGCAACTAACTACGATGCCGCCGCAGTGGGCTTAAAATCCGTCCCTAGTCCAGCGATTTTAATTGCGGGGGGAGAAGCGAAAGCAGGGGATGATCGGGCTTGGATCGCTGAAATTAAGGCAAAAGTCGCCACTGTGCTGCTGATTGGTGACGCTGCCGCCGATTTTGCCCGTCGTTTACAGTCAGCAGGTTATCAAGATTATGAATGTGTAGAAACGATGGACAGGGCAGTTCAACGCGCGGCTGAACTAGGAACAGCAAAAGAGGCTAAAGTGGTGTTATTATCCCCCGCTTGCGCTAGTTTTGACCAATACCAAAGTTTTGAACATCGCGGCGATCACTTTCGGCAATTGTCCTTACAGTTGTAGGGAGATGGGGGATAGGAGATTTTTCAGTGATCAGTGAACAGTAAACAGTAATCAGTGAAAAGAAGGTTCCGAAGTTGGGTTCTATTGGAATTGAAGGTGATCAGCTTATCTTATCGAAAAAAGGGCATAAGCCTTATGTCCCTACCATTAATATCGTGCCAGCTGTAGGGTCGTAAGGTTTGCGCCCATTATTATGTAACACAGTGAACATTTTTCACCTGATGTCAAGAAGACCCCGAAGTTTTCACCTAACACTGTCTACTTAAAACTGCAATCTGATCACTGATTACTGATCACTGAAAACCCTAACACCCTAAAACCGTGTTGCCGACGACTACGACGCAATTTTT
>NZ_JADEXI010000662.1:0-2379 GCF_015207185.1 Microcystis sp. LEGE 08355
AATTAACGGGATTTAATCTGGCAGAAATTGCTCCTTTAGCTGCGGGATTATCCAGTCAAAGTAATTATCAACCCGACTGCTTAGAAAAAGTTATTTTTTGGACGGGAGGACAGCCATTTTTAACCCAGAAAATTTGTCAGCTATTGCTGGAAACTAATTTAGATATTGAGACGCTGATCAAAGAGAGAATTATTAATAATTGGGAATCTCAAGATGAACCGGTTCATCTGCGAACCATTGCCGATCGCTTGTTAAGAAATCAAGACAAAGCGGGTCGTTTGTTAGGTATCTATCAACAAATTTTAGAAAAGGGATCAATCCTGTGCGATGATAGTCCAGAACAAGGGGAATTAAGGTTATCGGGTTTGGTGGTAAAAAAGGATAATCAGTTAGTAGTTTATAATCCTATTTATCGAGAAATATTTAACCTTAGTTGGGTGGAAAAACAATTAGAGCAATTGCGTCCCTACTCAGAAGCGATCGCCGCTTGGCAGCAGTCTAATTATACCGATGAATCGCGGCTTTTACGCGGAAAAGCGTTAAATAATGCCCTTGATTGGTCTCAAGGGAAAAGCTTAAGTAATCTTGATTATCAGTTTTTAACTGCTAGTCAAAATCTCGATAAAAGAGAGGCGGAAATTAGCCTAGAAACTCAGAGACAAGCTAATAAAATTCTAGCAATCGCTCACCAAAAAGCTACCAAAAGAATTCAAATTGGCTCGGTAATTTTAATTGCTTCTCTCTTGGGTTCTCTCTTAGCTTTTATTCAGGTAAAACAAGCGTGGCAGCAAGTGGAAACCGCTCAACTAGGCATTCAATTACAGCGCAAGGGTGATAGTTATTGGCAACAATTTCAATTTGAACAATTAGAATCTTTAATTGCGGCGATGCAAGCAGTCAATAGTTTAAAAAATATCGTTACTAATGACCAAACCCTCGGTAAATATCCTGCTACCAGTCCAATTATTACCCTACAACAAATTTTAGATCGCATTCAAGAAAAAAACCAACTGCAAGGACACTGGGGAACTATTTATAGTGTTAGTATTAGTCCCGATGGTCAAAAAATAGCTACTGCTTCCCAAGATGGGACGGTAAAAATTTGGAATCAAAAAAGTGAGAATATTCAAACTTTGACAGGTCATCAGGGAGCAGTTTATAGTGTTAGTTTTAGTCCCGATGGTCAAAAAATCGCCACTGCTTCCGAAGATAAAACCGCCAAAATTTGGAACTTGCAAGGACAAAATTTAGTCACCTATCCTGACCATCAAGAATCAGTTTATAGTGTTAGTTTTAGTCCCGATGGTCAAAAAATTGTGACTACTTCCAGGGATAAAACCGCTAGATTATGGAATTTATCAGGTGAAACTTTACAGGTATTTAAGGGACATAAAAGATCGATAGATGCAGCTAGTTTTAGTCCCGATGGTCAAAAAATTGCCACCGCTTCCCGGGATGGTACGATTAAAATATGGGATTTATCAGGTAAAATTATCTTGAGTTTAGGCCAAGAAAATATTGAGGCTTTTTATAGTGTTAATTTTAGTCCCGACGGTCAAAAAATTGCCGGGGCAGCGGCCGATAAAACTGCTAAAATCTGGGATTTACAGGGAAATTTAATAGCTACTTTCCGGGGACATCAAGATTTTGTCAACAGTGTTAATTTCAGTCCTGATGGCCAGTTTATAATTACCGCATCTAGTGACGGTAGTGCTAAAATTTGGGGACTGCAAGGGGAAGAAATAACTACTCTTAGAGGACATCAAGAATCAGTTTTTACTGCTGTATTTAGTCAAGATGGAAAACAGGTGGTAACTGGATCGAGTGATGAAACGGCTAAAATTTGGCAACTGAACAATTTAAATCAAACTAGGGCCGATAATACCAGTGTTACCATTAATTCTCAGGGCAATATTATCGCTATTGCTAATAAAGATGGTCAGATTACTTTACTCGATTCCCAGGGAAAAAAAATTAGAGAATTTGCCACAAAAATGCGTTCAATCTATAGTATTGCTTTTCATCCTGATGGTAATCAGATAGCGATTACAGGAAGAAATGGAAAAGTACAAATCTGGAGCAAAAAAGGAACAATGCTTCAAGAATTTACTGCTAGTCAAGTACCGATTTATAGTCTTGCTTTTAATGGAGAGGGAACAGCAATAATCACGGGAACAAGCGATGGAAAAGTTCAATACTGGCACTTAAGTAATCATCGGCCTCAATTAATTAATTCTTGGACAGCCGATGATAATATTATCTATGATTTGGTGTTTTCTCCCGATGACCAAAAAATTGCTACTGCTGCTCGGGGAAAGATTAAAATTTGGGATTTGCAGGGCAATCTTTTCGAGGAGATTAAAACCGATTCTTTTCCCG
>NZ_JADEXI010000663.1:0-2374 GCF_015207185.1 Microcystis sp. LEGE 08355
TTTCCTTAGCTCTTGTTAAGAAACTAGAGGAAATATCGGTGAATACATATTCGATATGTTCTGTGGGTAAGTGAGGTAAAATGCCAGCAGTAACGGCTCCTGTTCCTCCTCCAATTTCGAGAATTCTTAGGGGATAATGGGGGGGGAAATTCTCAATAGCACGGCTGATTGTGGTGGCGACTAACTGATTCATCAATTTAGCTCCGGCAGCTTCCGAATAAATTGATGCGATCGCTTCTAAATCCCCTTGAGGAAAGAGTAATTCTAATGGCTCAACTTGACGACTCATGACTGCTGCCAAAGCAGAGCCACAACGCTCCATGAGACTAATTTCTGCTGGATAATCGGCAAATTCTTGGCGGAGAATTTTAATTTGCGATGGCGATGAAGGTGCTTCTAATTCTTTGAGGAATAACCAGCCATCTTTTGTCTGATTAACGATTTTTTCTTCAGCTAAAATGCTTAAACATCGAGATAATAAAGGTCGGTAAAAATCGACAATTTGACCCTGATTTGCTATCTGTGCTTCGGAATAAGTTTGACCTAATTTTGGCTGTCCATTAAGTTTTGTTAAGGCTTCCCAGATATAGACAACGCTTAACTTTTCCAAGGCTGCCATTAAGCGCTCATATTGCGCCAATTTTTCCCCTAGTTGTTGTTCTAACTGTGGGGGGTGAATTTGATTTTTAATTACCTGGGGAGCTACTAAAGTGTCTCTGCCATTCCCTAATAATTCCTCGCCAGGCATCCATTCTTCTAGATAGATTTGAGGGGGGATTTCTTGGGGGATAATCTCTTGGGATTGAACGGCTTTTAGTTCTAAGTTGGTGAGGGATGCTAAGGGTTGACCTTGGGGGGAATAGATATCAATATCAGCGATAATAATGTTAGGGTTAGGGGAGGAGTTCTTCAGTCGAACCGCGCTGATTACCTGCTCATCAGGAGGGTGGAAAAATGCCAATTTACCAAGGCGAACAGGAACATAAGTTACTGAGGATTCTTCTTTAAATAAAATGGCAGCAATACCTTGAAAACAAGCATCTAACATAGCAGGATGAAAATGATATTTTTCCCGCTCTAACCTATCGGTTAATTTGATTTGAGCAAAAGCTGTATTTTCCCCCCGCTTCAGTTGATGAATGAGCCGAAAGTTACTCCCGTAATTTATCCCTGATTTTTGATAAGTTTCATAAAAGGAGTTGATATCGACTTCTTCAGGACAATTTTTGGCGATTTCTTCTAAATCACAATGGGTTAAATTAGTTGATTTCAATTCCTCAACTTTTCCAGTAACTAATACTTCCCAATTTGGCTCAAGTGCATGGTAAATTTTAAAGCTGTTTTGCTCAATGATTAACTGTAATGTGTCTTCCGTATCTTTTAAAATTAATGCCTTCTTAAATTCAACATTTTCTAAAATAACTTTTTGATTCTCCCCAGCAGCTAAAGCCATTTCTATTAAGGCAGATGCTGGCAATATGGCCTGATCAAAAACCTGATGTTCTCCTAAAAATGCAGGTTTATGTTGACTAATGCTCCCTCGATATTGAAGGAGAGCTAAGGGAGAAGGAAAATGATCGCCTAGTAAGGGATGTCCAGAGTAATAATTAGGGTTTTTATAGCTAGAAGACTCTGATTTATTGCCAGAATTTATCCAGTAGCGTTTGCGGATAAAAGGCGAATTAGGTAAACTAATTTTTTGCCCTGGATGTGAGCGATGAAAGGCTTCCCAGTTAATATTAAATCCTCTCACATAGAGTTGACCTAGTACCCTTTGCTCATGGTGGTCACTGTGACAATCTTCCCCTAAACTAGATAACCATAGAATTGAATTTACCCCTAACTTTTGACGACCTATATTAATGAGATTGGCACCGATTCCCATTTCTAGGAAGATTTTATATCCCATTTGATGCAGAGTCGAAATTCCCCGGGCGATTTCGTCGGATTTCTGCCTAATCTTTTCCCCTCTATTCACCAAATTTGTGAGAGATTTTTTCACCACTTCACCCTGATAAATTAGGGTAATATCGGGGGAGTTAGAATCGACTTCTGGGGTGCTTTTGAGCAAGGATAAAAGGTCTTCTGAGTTGGGGTTTTGTGGGCTAATTTTAGCGCGTTTCGCCACCAGCTTGACGGTATCTTCAAGGGAAAAAACGCCCGCTTGTTGAGCGGCGAGATATTCCCCTAATCCAGAACCTAAAATTGCAGAAGGAGAAATTCCCCACGATTTCCAGAGTTCACAAAGAGCATATTGATAGGCAAATAATAGCGGTTGCACAGACAAAGAAATCTGAGGCTCTAAGGCTTTTTTAGATGACAATAATTCCTGAAGAGAAAATTCTAAATATTTTTTAAACAGATGCTCGCACTG
>NZ_JADEXI010000664.1:0-2372 GCF_015207185.1 Microcystis sp. LEGE 08355
CCCTTGGAGTGATTGGGGGGAAAATTCAGGTACTTTTTCCCTGAAAATTAGATAATTGACCAGATGAAAATCGGTAAAACCCTACACCCTACACCCTACACCCTGCCCCCAGAAAAAACTTTTTCAGCAAACCCTATGTAATGATGAGGTGAGGCAGCAACTTAAACCTAAGATTTTTTCAAGAACTTCTGACGAACTCGCGAGATTAATAGGTCTAATTCTGGTAACTTCAATAACATCGCACCGAGGAGGAATAAACCCACCGCTACGGTCGAAGCCAAACCTAACTGTAATAATTGTAGGAAAATATTACCAGCACCGAAAACCTTTTCCCAACCCCAACTAGCACCCCAACTAACAACACCAGAAAGCATTGTAATTACCGTTAATCCCAATAGGGATAAACCCCATTCTCCTAAGGGTAAACCCCCTAAACGACGATTTAAAATCACCGTAAAAATGCCCATAGAAATGATATTAACCCCCACGGTTGCTAAAACAATCCCCGGAGTACCAAAGGGTTTATACAAGAGGAAATCAAGGACACCATTGAGAAAAATATTCACCATACTCACCTTAAAGGGAGTGTCACCATCACCCAAAGCATAGAACACTCGTACTAATATATCGCGGCCGAGATAGAAAAACATCCCGAAACCGTAGGCCATTAATACGGGAACCACCTGTTCCGAGGCAGCCAGATTAAAGGCACCCCGTTGATAGATAACTCGCACTACTGGGAAAGCGAGGGCGATAAAGATAGCGGTGAAGGGTAACATGGTTAAAGCCGTCAATAATAAACCCTGACGGATTCTTTGCTTCAATTCTCCCCAATTTTCTGGTTCCGTCAGTCGAGAAAATATCGGCATAAACGGCACGAGAATCATGTTAGACATGATGCCCAAGGGCGTGAGAACGATAAAACTGGCGTAACGCATGGAAGCGGCGGCATTTTCGATAAAAGAAGCGAAAAAGAGGTCAGTATAAACGTTAATATGCAACATTCCCGAAGATAAGGTCGCCGGAATCATCACCCGCAACACCTCCGACACCCCCGGTATCCGCCAATCCCAACGAAATGTTAATTTTCCTAAACCTGCCTTGACTTGTGCGCCCACTTGTGCTAACCATTGCCAGATCGCCCCGATGAGAGTACCGCCGGCGAGGACAAAACCCCCCAGTTGAATATATTGGGGATTATCAATGCGATCGCCAAGTGACCAGGCCAGCAAACCCACCCCGATAATCACCGCCACACTGGAAAAAAGCGGACTGAGACTCGGTAGCCAGTATTGATCCGCCGCGTTGAGAGTACCGAAACCGATGCCGATTAAACCGGCTAAAACCGCCATGGGGGCCATAATTTGCAGTTGTTGAATGGCCATGCTGCGGGTGGCGGCATCTAAACCGGGAGCGAGAACATCAATAAAAATATTGGCAAAAACGATTAAAAAGACGGTGACAGCTAATAAAATCGCACTGACTAGGGTGGTGACAGTCTCGACAATCGGCGCGGACTCGGATTTATCTCTTTTGGCCAAAACACTGACCAAAGCACTATGAAAGGGGCCGTTAATACCACCGAGGAGAATTAACAGAAAACCGGGGATAACGTAGGCAAAAGCGTAGGCGTTCACCACTGGCCCAACACCATAGGCAGCGGCGATTACCTGTTCGCGGACTAAACCAAAAACCTTACTGATTAAGGTGGCAACGGCGACAATTCCGGCAATACCGGCTAAGGAACGGGTAGCTTTCTTAGTAATGATGACACCTCGAAAGAAAACAACTGCATTGATCGATTCTACCCGTTTCTGTGTTCCCGTAGAAAAGCGATCTCTAGTTGGCAAATTTAATTTGACTGGAATGTATAACACCCATTTCCCCACAGACATTCGTATAATACCAAGAGCCAACTGAATCATAAATATTGATGGTTCTACGTTCTCTGACTGAACAGATGATATTGCCATTGGGGGATGTTCTCACATTTGATGGTGGAGAAAACACTATTGCTGTAGCGATTCTTGATGTGGATTGAGAACTATCTAATCTGTAACTACACACCACCTCTAGCATTGTTTGAGTCGCTTGAGAGCGGGGACGATGAATTTGTCTTTCGGGAAAAGTCGTCCAAGTTCCGTTATCACAATTAGCTTGGCTAACCAGTCGTTGATTTCCTAAATAATAAACAAAGTCAACACTACGGGAACTAGCCGGAACAATCGAACTTGACATCCTCACCGCCGTAAACGGACGGTGATTCCCTACAGATCGAACAAACTTAATTGAACGACCGACCGCTGGGTTGACGCTTCACGGGATGCCGCTACCTTATACCATTTTTTTTTATTCTTGGCAGGTATCTTACC
>NZ_JADEXI010000665.1:0-2371 GCF_015207185.1 Microcystis sp. LEGE 08355
TCTCTGGCATGACTTTTAACCTCAACGATATAAGCGGTATTTAGCTCACCATTGGTATAGGCAAGAACATCAATTTCTAGGTGTTGTCCTTCTTTACTGGCGCGCACACTGGGACTAACAACTTCCATACCAAAGCGTTGTCTGAGAATCGTTTCCATTGAGGGAAGGGCAAGTCCTTCGGTAAAGCTGCCGAATTTGGCACCGAGTCCCCCAATTTGTTTGCCCAGTTCTTTGAGTTGTTTGTCAGTTTCCTTCTGTTGTTGGGCGTTTTCCTGGAGTTGTCGGTCAGTTTCTTTTTGAGCGGTAGTTAATTCGGCTAAGAGTCGCCATACATCTTCGGATGTGGTTGCCATAGATAATTTTTTCCTTCTGCTCTGGTCTATTGCTATTTTAGTCAATTGCGCCGATACTTCCTAATTTTTAACCTTCAATGCTCTCTTTTTTGTCCAGTACATCTTATCCCATTTTAGATGAGCTTACCCTAGCAACCTTAAGCGAACACTACCGTGCGATTAGCGTAAACTAAAATGCGATTTTGCAAGTGTAAACGTACCGCTCGCGCTAACACCACCCTTTCTAAATCCTTACCTTGACGAATTAAATCTCCCACGGTATCGCGATGGCTAACTCTGACCACATCCTGCTCGATAATCGGCCCCTGATCGAGATCGGCAGTGATATAATGGGCGGTGGCTCCAATAATTTTTACCCCTCGATCATAGGCCCGTTGATAGGGATTAGCTCCGGCAAAAGCCGGTAAAAAAGAATGATGAATATTGATAATATTGGGGAAAAAGTTAATAAAATCTGGGCTAAGAACCTGCATATATTTAGCTAAAATCACTAAATCTATCCGGTATTCCCGCAGTAACTCTAATTGTCTGGCTTCCTGTTCAATCTTGGTTTCGGCGGTAATGGGAAGATGATGAAACTCAATACCGAATTGATTGGCAACTGAGTGTAATTCTCGATGATTGCTAATAATTAAAGGAATTTCTGCCCTAATTTCTCCCCCGTGTTGTCGCCATAATAAATCGAGGAGACAATGATCCTGTTTTGTCACCCAAATAGCTAGACGCGGAACAGTATCGGAAAAATGTAGGGACCAACTAGCCTGCAAAGGTTTGGCAATAGCGGCGAAAGCTGGTTCGATCATCCCACGGGGTAAATTAAACCCCTCTAATTGCCATTCTATCCGCATCAGGAACAATCCCGCCGAAAAATCCGTGTGTTGGTCAGCGTGGATAATATTGCCGCCATTAGCGTAGATAAAATTAGCGATTTTCGCCACTAGACCAATCTGGTCAGGACAAGAAATTAACAAGGTTGCAGTGGCAGCAGTCATAAATTATCGGCGGCAAGAATTGACTTTTTCTATCCCTAATTTATTACAATTTTAGGCACTTCGTCCCTTTGATGCACAAAAAAGATCGTTTGTCAATAGCGATCGCCGATTAAATTCCTGGTTAAACTGATAGGCTCTTCCCTTGCTCAGAAGTGGCAAAATGCCGCTCGATTAGGGAGGGGACATCTTGGGGAGCTACCTGATTATAATGCTTTTTATCGGGCATAACCACCAGATTCGGGCCTTTTTTGCACTGTTTTAAACAGCCGGTTAATTTAATATTCACCGCTTCTCCCAGTCCTTTTTCCTCTAAACCACTCTCCAACCTTTGGCAAACTCTCGCACCGCCATTTTTCCAACAATCGGACTTCTGACAGATTAAGACGGTGGCTTTTTTCGCTTTTGCCGGGGCGACTTCTGGGGTTTTTTCGCCAGATAAATGCTCGATCCCTAGTACCCTCAGTTTTAATTTTCCCTTTTTTGAACAAAGACTACTTTCTCCCGTCACTTTTAGCCATGAGTGGAGAGCAATATTGAGATGTATGTGGTCTCGCAGTGTTTTTTCGGGCTTAAACCAATATTCTCGTTTATCAACCCTGATTCTCAGGTATTTTACCTTATATCCGTCTTTGAGGACAAAACCGAGGAATTGACCGACCACTTGAAAGGGAACCATGGTAGTTGCAGATTTTGACATACTTTCTCACTTTTTACTCTCAGATTGCTAATTTTTATCAAGGATTATGCCTGCCAACTGGTTTCCAGCCAAGCGATTAAACAGCCTCGGGAAGCCTCTAGCTGCCGCAGGACAGTCCACAGCTGTAAAAGTTGAGCGGAGGCATCGATGCGAACCTGCAAAGGCTGATGGAACAAGCATTTGCCTTCAATGTCTAGGGACTGCAGCCAGTGGTAGAGCTGCCAGCGATCGCAAGCACTAAGATTGAATATTTTCTCACCTTCCGATGGCCATTTGTCTATACTCATGGGTCTTTTAATTGAGAACTATTAGCAATATAACTCTAGGCT
>NZ_JADEXI010000666.1:0-2362 GCF_015207185.1 Microcystis sp. LEGE 08355
CAGGCATCTTCCTCTTTCGAGACGTTGTGACACTTAGGGTGCGGAATGTGGGTTATAAAGAAATAATTAAAGCAGAAAAATCTGGGTAAATTGGGGTAGATTTGAGTAGATTTTAGGGGAGGCTAAGTATATTGGCAATCTCTGCTTTTAGTAATTAGAAATAAAATCAACCGGAAAAAGGGGATTGCCGAATGAAGAATAAGAAAGCGGAATTCAGAGAAGGAGGAAGGGAGTGAAGTCAATGTTTGGGGGGGACTCTAATAATCCAAAATTCAAAATTAGCAAAGCAACGTCCAATTCGGCAAAACTGGTCAAAAAATATGGATAAAGTGCGGGTTATCGTTGTAGAAGATCACGATTTAACCCGCATGGGGTTAGTGGCGGCTCTCCAGCATCGGGAAGGTATTCAAGTGGTAGGGGAAGCGATCAGTGGATTACAGGGACTGAAACTGCTAGAGGAGACTAAACCCGATGTGGCGATCATCGATATAGGTTTACCCACGATCGATGGCATCGAGTTAGTGCGACGCTTCCAACAAAATCGGGGCGAAGACAGCTTGGCCACGAAAATCCTCATGCTAACCATGCACAAAACCCCAGAACTGGTTTTAGCGGCTTTTGCTGCTGGGGCTGATTCCTACTGTATGAAGGATATTAGCGTCGATAAATTAGTCGAGGCGATTTATTCCACCCAGGAAGGCAATCCCTGGGTGGATCCTGCGATCGCAAATGTGGTTCTGCAACAAGTGCGCCAAAATGTTCCCGTGGGTGCGGCTGCCGAGACCAAAACAGTGATAATTCAAGGCGTTGACCGAGAATATCACCAATTGCTGGAAAATGCCCCCCTAACGGCACGAGAGCTAGAAATTCTCGATCTGATTGTTGCGGGTTTTAGTAACGCCCAGATTGCCGGCCGACTCTATATCACCATCGGCACGGTGAAAACCCATGTCCGCAGTATCTTAAATAAACTCTCTGTCGATGATCGCACTCAAGCGGCAGTGCTGGCCCTGCGATCGGGATTAGTGGGTTAAAAAAAACCGGCATCCTACCCAGGTAGGATGCCGGTTCGGTCAAAACTAGAAACTAGACTGACGCTGCCACTTTTGCTTCAGCGGCCATTAGTTTTTCGTAGGTTTCACGCATTTTGAGACCGACTAACACTTGGAATAAACCCGTACCATTGGTAGAACCGGGATAATCCTTGTGTTTGAGCAGTAATTCGGTCATTTCACCGTAGTATTTAGTGCCGGTTTTGCTCAAATGGCTTTCGATGTAGATCATTTCTTCCAGGTTATCGAATTGACCATCTAGTTCCAGAATCGACACTTCATTTCCCAAGAAGCCATCCGGACCATAGTAGAGTTTAATACCGGGATAAGTGCAGGTCAATTTACGACCACAGGGCCGCCAATCGATGGTGGAACCTTCATCAAACAGATACGCAGGTTCAAAGTTTTCTACCCCTTCTTTCTGGATTAAACGGACCCGCAGTAATTTACTTTCGTGATCTTCAAGTAATTTGGTGGGCAGCACTTGAATCACCACGTCAGCGTACTGTCTTTGGGGGTCGATATAGGCACTGAAATCTGGTTTTCTAGAATTAATAGCCGCCATCACATCATCGTAGGTGTGACCGCGCTCGGCCATATCCCGTTGAATTTTCCAGTTAACTTTGACTTCATCGCTAATATCGAGATAAACGCTGAAATCTAATAGGGACCGGACTCGTTCATCATATAGGGGGTGTAGTCCCTCGATCACGATTACCTTATTCGGTTCGATGATTTCGGGGGGATCGATCATCCCCGTTTCATGATTATAAATAGGTTTATTAATGGCTTGACCTCCCTTAAGAGCTTTAATCTGCTCATACATCAGGTCAAAGTTATTCGCTTTCGGATTGAGTGCGGTGACACCCACCTCTTTTCTCTGTTTGCGATCGAGGCAATGGTAGTCATCTAAACAGATCACTGTCATAAACTCGGCCCCGAATAAATCGGTCAAACGACGTAAAAAAGTAGATTTCCCACAGCCGGAGTCCCCAGCTACACCGATTAGAACCACGCGCTCTGGCTTATTGGCCATAGTTTCCCTCTAAATACACAACTAATTGTTAACCCATAGTAGTAATTAAACCAGACTCTGGATCCAGCAGCACCCCGCCGCCACAAATTTCTGCTGCTGACAGGTTCGGCAAGAGTCTCACGCTAGATTGACATCCTCGCCGCCGTGAAACGGACGGCGATTCCCAAACCTCACGATTTGGGTTTCTGCTTCTTTCCCTTGCGGGGTTCCGCACCTGCCTTAACAGATTTACTCTGTTCTGGTCTTATGGTCGCTCTACAGACTGACACCGCAA
>NZ_JADEXI010000667.1:0-2362 GCF_015207185.1 Microcystis sp. LEGE 08355
CTCAGTCATGTCTTTTTTTCTCTTAGCTGTTGAACCACCTGCCCTAATTAATACTGTAGCTGAACCGGAAACGGAGGAGCGCCAAGTTTCTGAAAATAGTCCCACGTCTGTAGTTCCCCTCCCTGTCACCCCAGCACCTCTAGAGGCAAAAAAGCCTTCAGAAGAGAGCGTTTCTATTCCCCTCACCGTCACTCCACCCCCGGAAACCGTCGAGGTAAAACCCTTGGTTCCCGATCAGGGTATTCCCCTCAAACCATTACCTAGCAGTGCGGGTGATGCGGCAGCTTTAGGAAAACCCCTTTCTATCCAGAATTCTCCACCCCCCGCAGCCGTTGGTGTCACCATTAATCCCGAAACCGAGATAGTTTCAGGATTAAATCAAAAAGCTCTTAACCAGAAAAATGGCTCAACTCGGCTATTAGTGCGGAAAAAAGGCGAAAAAACCAGCCAAGAATACTGGATTTCCCTCAATAACAGCCTAGCTCAGACCGATGCAGTTAATCCAGAAGGGGAAAGACCCCTAGAATTAGTGGCTGATGAGCAGGAATTTGACCAAAATCGGCAGATTATCACCGCTAGAGGTAATGTCACCCTGCGTTTTGCCCAAAGTGTACTAACAGCCGATCGCTTACAGATTAATCTTCCCGAAAAGTTAGCGGTAGCGGAGGGCCAGGTGATCCTAACCCGGGGAGATCAAATCCTGCGCGGCGATCGCTTTGAATATTATTTCGTCCAGGATAGCGGTGTGGTATTTAATGCTAATGGGGAGATTTTTCAACCCAGCACCGCTAGGGATTTAGGACAAACGCTGCCCACGGATGTGGGGGCCGGTAGTTCTTTTGGAACCCTAACCGATCGTTTGGCATTAAATCAACCCTTGCAGAGAATCACGACGGGAGAGGGTTTTCAATTTGTCGTCGGGGGACAGGATCCCAGTCGGCGCGATCGACAGAATATTAGTGGTCCATCGGGGGGAACGATTAATCGTGTCCGTTTTCAGGCCGAACGCTTGAATTTTGATGGTAAGGTGTGGAATGCCACTAATGTGCGTCTGACTAATGACCCTTTTTCCCCTCCTGAATTGGAAGTTCGGGCTAATTCCGCCACTTTTCGCAGTACCGGCCCCTTTACCGATGAGTTGCGGATGAGTAATTCCCAGTTGGTTTTCGATCAACGGGTAGTGGCACCCACTTTTATTAATAGTCTTACGTTCGATCGCCGTCGTCGTCGTCCTTTTTTAATTGCCCCGGGCTATGATGGGGAGGATCGGGGCGGATTTTTCGTAGAAAGTCCCCTAACTTTAGTGGAGACACCGAAGACTCTTTTTGAGTTGACACCGCAATATTTAATTCAAAAAGTCCTCAATCCCGATGCTTTTCCCTCAGCTAACCCCGGAGGTGGCGAAGTTTCGCCCCTTAGTCCGAAAGCTTTTGGTTTATTGGGCAATTTTGCCACTAATTTCGGTGAGCGCTCGTTTTTTCAGGCAACAGCCTCTTTTTCTAATTTAGATTTGGAACAGATCGAAAATAGTGTTCGTTCTAAAATTCGCTTTCAACAGACGATCGGACAGTTGCAGGATCCCTATCTGCTCAATGTGGAGTACAATTATCGCGAGCGTCTCTTTAACGGTTCTTTAGGTTTTCAGACGGTTAATAGCAGTTTTGGGGCAATTTTGACCTCACCGGTGATTGTCGTCCCCAATACGGATATTAGACTCAGTTATCAAGCTTCTGTTCAGAATGTTAACGCACCCACCGATCGCAGTAATCTCTTAGCGGCCAATGCAACGGATAATGTCACTAATTTAAGCCGTTTTCAGGGTGCTGTCTCCCTCAATCGCAGTTTTTTACTCTGGTCTGCCCTTACTTTACCACCGACTCCCGACCAAGGTTTAAGATTTTCTCCTCTTCCCGTTCAACCCTATATTGCTATTGTCACCGGTGTCACCGGTGTCACCGGTTATTACACCAATGGAGAGACGCAAAACTCCGTCACGGGAACCGTGGGATTATTAGGGCAGTTTGGGCGTTTTTCCCGCAATTTTTTCGACTATACCGGGTTTAATATTAGTTTTAGTCAGGGTTTAGTTAACGGACAATCACCCTTTTTCTTTGATCGCTTTGTTGATCAACAAACAATGTCCTATGGTATAACTCAACAGGTATATGGTCCGATCCGTGTGGGTTTCCAGAGTATTTATAGTATCGATCAAGCTAAGGAAATCAGTACAGAATATTTTCTCGAATGGAGTCGTCGCACCTATAGTTTAATTTTGCGCTATAACCCCGTGCTGCAGTTGGGAATACTCAACATCCGCGTGTCGGATTTCAACTGGACAGGCAACCCCGGCTATTTTGAGGGT
>NZ_JADEXI010000668.1:0-2359 GCF_015207185.1 Microcystis sp. LEGE 08355
ACTGATAACTGATAACTGATAACTGATAACTGATAACTGATAACTGATAACTGATAACTGATAACTGATAACTGATAACTGATAACTGATAACTGATAACTGATAACTGATAACTGATAACTGAAAATGACCTCGCAATTAAAGCCTAATAGCCCAAAAATTCTCGCTGTTGTCAATGGTAAAGGTGGTGTGGGTAAAACCACCACTGCGGTTAATTTAGCGGCAATTTGGGGGCAGAATCAGCGTGTTTTGCTGGTGGATGCGGATCCCCAGGGTTCCTCCACTTGGTGGGTAGAAAGAAATCAAGCGGGTATGGTATTTGATTTAGCCAAGCAAATTAATACAGAGAAATTAGGAGAATTGCGTCAAATTATCGAGTACGATCTGATCGTGATTGACACACCACCAGCTTTGCGTTCCGAATTACTTACCGCAGTCATAGCAGAATCAGATTATTTAATTTTACCGACTCCTCCCGCACCGATGGATTTAATGGCTTTAATTGACACAGTACGCACGGCAGTTAAACCCCTAGGAATTGCCTATCGGGTTTTATTAACAAAAGTGGATTCCCGTAGTCTTAAGGAAACTTTAGAAGCACAAAATACTTTATTAGAATTAGGTATTCCCGCCTGTCATGCTTTTGTCAGAAATTATAAGGCCCACGAAAAAGCCGTTTTAGACGGGGTAGCTATTACCAATTGGCGCGGTAAAAATGCCCAAGAAGCCAGCGCCGATTATCGTCGTGTAGCCGAAGAATTAGAACGGGATTGGTAGATTTATGAACAGGTTTTCTAAGGACAATATTTTTGCAGTAAAGAAATGACTAAATCTAGACCATCGGGCTGAACTTGAACAGTATAGGCTTCCGCTTCAATTTGTCTGCTAAAACCCTCGTAATTCATAAAAAATCTTCTGGTCATTGCCGGTGGTTCTATGGCTAAATTAAGAGCTTTAACTGTTTTGCCTCCATGACAAAGTTGAGCGGCATGGACAGCTTCATGAATTAATGTTGGTCGGGCAATACCTAAGTCAAAAACTAGGGGATGAATCCAAATAATTCTAGTTTTACTATCAAATAAACCGTAGGCTCCTCGCACTGGTGGCGGAGCAATTTTGATGATAAAATTGTGTTTTTCTAGAGCTTTTTGCAGCTGGAGAAAATCATGATTTACCGACGATAAATTTTCTCCTGCAGCTAATTGCATCCCTAGAAAAACAGCAGCGATTGTGTAATAAATGCCCATCAGGTGATAGTTCATATTAAAGGGACATCAAAATTAGCAAGAGGTCTATTGATGAATCGAACCATCGGGGAGAATTGTTCCTGTTAAAATTGCCCCGGTTAATTTCACCATAATACGCTTACCGAAGCCAATTTTTGCCCCGCGTAAATCTGCCGCCGACAGATCCGCCCCGCTTAAATCCGCCCCGATGAGATTGGCTTCCTGTAAATTTGCGCCTTTAAGGTTAGCTTCGAGGAGATTGGCGCGAAAAAGATTAGCTTTGTGGAGATTAGCCTTTTCTAGGTTAACTTTGTGCAGGAAGCTATCGCTTAAGTCCGCATGGCTTAAATCTGCCCCGATGAGACTGCAACTAGAGAGATCTTTTTCTTTCAGGTTGGCTCCCTGTAAATCGGCTCCGTTTAAATCCCGATAGTGAGGGCGCCAGGCGGCATGATTGTGGACCTGATGGTTATTCTGGGAGTGGCTGTGTTGACTGTGGGTTTGTTGACTATGGGTTTGTTGACTATGGGTTTTATGACTGTGGGTTTGGGAATTTTGGCCCGGTTGGCTAGGGTGAGGCTGATAGGGGGAAGCAGTTTTATAGGCGTGGGCGGGCTGTTTTTCAGTTTTAGGGGGGGAATTGGAGCGTTTAGGAGAATTTTGATGAATTTGCCGCAATTGTTCCCTAGCTTGGTTAATTTCTTGCAGTTTAGCGGTGGCTTTTTCCAAAAGACGCTGATTATCTTTGGGAATGCGATCGGGATGCCAAATAAACACCAAATCTTTGTAGGCTTGATTGATCTCGTCGAGAGATGCCCCATGATCTAACCCTAAAACTTTATAGTATCGCTCCAATTCTTTCATTATCGAAGTCCTAGTACAAGGATAAAAGCATTAACGGCCACAATTTCTCTGAGTCTTGTCGGATTTTCTAGGAGAGGATTTCTTTTAGGATAATTTGACTCTGGGAGAGTTGCCATAAAATTTGAGAAAATGTCTGGTAATTAAAAAAATCTCGTTTTTCTATCCTGTTTTGATGCGTAACTGTATAGCACATAACAGCAAAATTAGCAAATTTTTGATACAGAACTTGATTTGTGCTGTTAGGGAAGTGGGGAAGTGGGGAAGTGGGG
>NZ_JADEXI010000669.1:0-2355 GCF_015207185.1 Microcystis sp. LEGE 08355
GTAGTTATAATTAAATTGAAGATAGATTTTGCCTCTGATCCCCCCTGCCCCCCTTGATAAGGGGGGTGCCGATAGGCGGGGGGATCCCCCCTTAATCCCCCCTTAATAAGGGGGGTGTCTGACAACTTTTAACACCTACCTACTTAATTTTTGCTAACTAACAGTTGAGGGGGTTTATTTTTTACCTTTATTAATCAAATCCAACTTTAAAAACCCACCTCCCCACTTCCTACTTCCCTATTCATAATTTCCCCTTGCAAGAGTGCCTTTTTGAACCTGTCCCTAAAAAGGTCTTGATTTTAGGGAAATACAGTTAAAGGAATCCATTCGTAGGTGTTGACAATACCTTGAAAATAATCATTAATAGTCTCTCTGGAATAGGGAACAACTCCGTCTTCACCAAACCAACGTTCATAAATTGTCACCGCTTGTTGTTGGTCACTAACGATCCCTTCCATGAATTTTAATAGGGTATAATTCACTGTATCGCGCCATTTAGAATCATTTTCGGGTAAAGTACAGGCATAGGATTCGTAGGCGTAGGGATAGGAGGGAACTATGGCTAAATTATTGGGATTTTTAGCGCTTTTCCTTAAACCTTCCAGGGTAATGCCATCACTGGCAAAACCATCAATTTCTCCCGCTTCTAGTTTTTGTAAACCCTCGCCACGATTTTTAACTTTGACCAAAATAGCGGCGGGTTGTTGGGTTTTAATCACCGCTTCATTAGTAGTATTGGCAATCACTCCAATGCGTCTGCCTGCCAGGCTGCCGATGTCATCGAGATTACTACCTTTGCGGGTTAACAATTGAGTGCCACTGGCAAAGTAACTAACGGAAAAATCCACTTCATTTTCTCTTTTCCAAGTAAAAGTAGTGGAGCCACATTCGATATCTATGACCCCTGTTTTCAACTTTTCAAAACGATTTTGGGGAGTAATCTCAACAATTTTTAACTTAATTGGTTTTCCTAACTTCCGTTCGGTTTCCTTGCGAATTAACTCTAACATATCAAGGCTGTAACCCACCCACTTGCCTTGGGAGTTGACAAAACCAAAGGGAATAGCATCTTTACGAGCGCCGGCAGTAATTACCCCAGTTTTTTGAATGCGATCGAAGATTGCTCCGGCAAGGCTAGAATGGTTACTGGTGAGGGTTAAAGCTACTGTCATTGTCATGACGGCAAGTATACGCTTCATTTTTTTTCCTAATCTGAAAGTGGCTCAAGTCTGGGACTGTTTCAGGAGACGGAGAGTTTCCCAGAGGAAGATTTTTCAGCGGCGATTGCTGGGGACAAAAAAAGAGGAGAGATGTTACTCTCTCCCCCTTTCAGTTTTTTCGACAGCATTTTAAATTGTTTTTTCAGTTGTCGCTGTCGGGCCGAACCACCCTTGCCTTTGTCGTTACGTCCCTGACGGCGGGGGGACTCCCATCGCTTAAGTCGCATAGTTTTTAATTCAAATTTGGTTAGTTATCTGTATTGTAACAGGGTTAGCGTCAGTTTGGGTTAAGGAATTGACATCCTCGCCGCCGTAAAACGGACGGCGATTCCCAAACCTCACGATTTGGGTTTCTGCTTCTGTCCCGAAGGATTTTTCGCACCTGCCTTAACAGATTTACTCTGTTCTGGTCTTATAGTCGCTCCACAGACTGACACCGCAAGCCCTGCGGCCAAAATATTTTTACTGGCGTTAATATCTCGGTCATGGTGAGTCCCACAGTCTGGACAGTCCCACTCTCGAACATTTAACGGCATTTTCTCAGCAATATACCCGCAATTACTACACCTTTTAGAGCTAGGAAACCATCTATCTATTTCGATGTAGTTTCTCCCATACCAACGGCATTTATAGGCTAATTGTCGGGTAATTTCTCCCCAGCTTACATCAGATATTGCCTGAGATAATTTCGGGTTTTTGACCATATTCTTAACGGCTAAATTCTCAACCACAATCGTTTGGTTTTCACGAACTAATTGAGTGGTTAGCTTATGTAAATGGTCTTTTCTGCTATCGGTGATTTGAGCGTGAATCTTGGCTACTTTGATTCTTGCTTTTTCCCGATTTTTTGACCCTTTCTGTTTTCTAGAAAGGCTTTTTTGGGCCTTTCGCAGTCTCCGATAATGCTTTTTAAAATGCTTGGGATTAGATACTTTATCGCCATCGCTGGTAATCACGAGGCTACTAATTCCTAAGTCAATTCCGATGGCTTTATCTGTTACTGGTAGAGGCTTAATCGTTGGGTCATCAAATCTAATTGAAATATGCCAACGTCCAGAAGGATGTAATCTGACTGTTACTGTGCTTGGTTCACAGCTTTCTGGTATTTGTCTTGACCATCGAATAGGTAAGGGTT
>NZ_JADEXI010000017.1:0-21186 GCF_015207185.1 Microcystis sp. LEGE 08355
TATAATGGAGTGTTGGAGTCTCGTAAAAAACGCAAAGATTCCCATTATAAGAAAAGTATAACCGAAGCCGCCGCCCAAGTCAAGGGATTACTCCTCTTTTTTTTGAGAAGTTTTCCAAGAAAAAAAACAAAGAGGCAGCCGGAGATATTCGGTTTTTCTTCACTTTTTGGGCGAAAAAACCCTTTCAGGATGCCTATAATAGGACATAGAAAGGGTTAAAACTAAAAAAAAATGGCGGAGAGAGTCCAGAAAATCCTTGCCCAGTGGGGAATTGCCTCCCGAAGAAGGGCGGAGGAGATGATCGTAGCCGGCCGGGTGAGACGGAATGGCAAAATCGTGCAGTTAGGAGAAAAAGCCGACCCCGAAAAAGATCACCTAGAGATAGACGGAAAAAAAATTGAACCGGCCAATCGTCCCAAAAGATTGTATATACTGGTCAACAAACCCATTGGTGTGGTTTCTACCTGTAGGGACCCACAAAACCGGCCGACGGTAATTGACCTTTTGCCCGACTCCCTCGCCAGCGAGACGGGGTTACATCCCGTAGGCAGGTTGGACATCAACACCACTGGGGCTTTACTCCTCACCAACGACGGTCAACTGACCCTCACCCTCACCCATCCCCGTTATCATTTGCCCAAAACCTATCGGGTTTGGCTAGATGGTGCGATTGATAGACTTGCTCTCCAGCGTTGGCGAGAAGGTATCTTCTTAGAGGGAAAAAAAACCTTACCCGCACAGGTTGAGATTCTCAAGCAAACCGACCAAAAAACCCTATTAGAAGTTATTTTAGTGGAGGGAAGAAATCGGCAGATTCGCTCTGTAGCCGAAGAATTAGGTTATCACGTCCTGAAACTTCATCGCAGTGCTATCGGTCGTATTCAACTAAACTCCGGTAATAATTCCCCCTTACCCTTGGGTGATTACCGTTTTTTAACCCTTGATGAACTGAAATATTTAAAGAACCAGATTAACTAAGCTGAAAGTCAGCCCCTAATAGCGATATGTTTCGCCTTCTCCAATCACAACTTGATCCCCAGCATAAACAACGAACCAAATTACTGGAAATCGGCGTTTATTTGCAAAAAAATCGCCTAGAACAGTCCCTTTCTCTCGAGGAAATTGCCCAGAAAACCCTAATCCCGCGCCATCGCCTAGAAGCACTGGAAGCGGGGGATTTGGAGGCATTGCCCGAACCGATTTATATTCGTTGGTTAATCAAACAATTTGCTGAAAGTCTGTCCCTGGATGGTGAGACGATTAGCCGACGTTTTCCCACCAAGGTCAATAACTTTTTTAGGGGAACAAAACCGTCTTTATCGCTGCCGAGTCTTCAAATTCGCCCGATTCATCTCTATTTTCTCTATTTAATCTTAGTTATTGGTTCCGTACAAACCCTATCCCACGTCCTGCAAAAATCGGTACTGCAATCGAATCGCTTACCGCCGCCTTCCTTGCCACAGGAGCAAATTGTCCAACCGAAAAGCAATCCCCTTCAACCGGTAGCCAACAAAACCAGCAATAATCAGCAGCTGGTGGTGGAGGTAAAACTGGAAGATGACTGCTGGCTGCGGGTGGTGGTGGATGGGAAGACAGAATTTGAAGGTGTGCTGCCCCAGGGAAGCCATCGCACTTGGCAAGCAAACCGAGAATTAACCGTGAGGGCGGGTAATGCCGGCGGGGTTTACGTTGCCGTTAATAATGCCCATGCCCAACAACTAGGGCAACCGGGCAAAGTCGAGGAAGTCACCTACCGGGCAAATTGAGCTAATTTATGCAAAAGGTTTTTTCACCCCTCGATCGCCTTCAGGGAGGGTTAATCGGGGCATATATTGGGGAATCCTTGCATAATCAACCCCTAATACCAGCCTTTAACTATGAGGCTACACCGAGGACGACCCTGCTTTTGCAAGCTCTGCAATCTCAGGAAGATTTGCCCATTGCGATCGCAGCTAGGCAGCAGTCGGAATCGGCGTTATTATTTGTGCTGTTGCCGGAGATTTTAACCTGGCCTGACCATGGGGAACGTTGGCAAGCTAGATTAAATTTTTGGCTGAAAAAGGGCTTAATTTCCGAGTTAACCCGACAAGAAGCGATAATTTGGGGAGAGGTAGTAGGTCTGTTATTAGAGGGAAAAAGGCCTTTAAATCAGTTAATAGGGCAATTGCTAACTATTAACCCCAAGAATAAGCTATTAGAGCAGATTCGGTCAGCTTTAAGGCAAAATCATCCCTTAGAGTCCATTTTATCGGCTTGGGCGAAAGATAGCTCACCTTTAGGAATTGCGATCGCAGCTTCTCTCTATACCTTTCTGCAAACGACCGAGGATTTCGCCGTTAGCGTGCGTCGCGCTAATTCTAGTCCCTATCAACGGCAATTAACCACCACTTTAGCGGGAATTTGGGCGGGATTGTACAACGGTATCGAGGGGATTCCCCTAGCTTGGCGGCAAAATTTGCCGAAAGAGCCAGTTAAACAGCAATTAATCGATAAAGCTGGGGAAATCTATCGAATTTCCCTAGGCATATCTCCTCATCTTGTCCTATCTCCTCACACTGCCGTCGCTTACGGGGGAACAATCCAACCCCGTCCTAGCTTAAAATTGGTCTCTCAAGACAATACTTAGGGTTTGCTGAAAAAGTTTTTCCTGGTGTGGGGTGTGGGGTTTTACCGATTTTGAGGGGGTCAATTACCCAATTTTCAGGGAAAAAGTCCCGGAATTTTCCCCCCAATCACTGCAAGGGTCGGCACTTTTTGAGGTCAAAGAAGTCTAAAAGCCTTATCCAGCAAAGTTTTTAGATTTATTCAGCAAACCCTACTTAGTTTGAAAGATATTTTGCACCATTTTTTTATCTAAACCGGCGGCAATTTTATCTAATTCTGCTATTTCCCCACTGTCTAAACTCCATCCTAAAGCACCTAAGTTATCCTCAGCTTGCCGAACATTTTTCGCTCCGGGGATAGGAATTGTTCCCTTACAGATACACCAATTTAAAGCAACTTGGCTAATAGTTTTATTTTTAGCTTGGGCGATAATTTCTAGGCAACTCATCAGGGGAGAAATAGCGGGAATTAATTGACCAAAAAGGAAGCGACGTAATCCGGGGGGTAAGTTTTTATTATCTCGATATTTCCCCGTTAATAACCCCAAAGCTAAGGGACTATAGGCAATAATTTTAATACCCAATTGATCACATAGTTCCTTTAATCCCAAGTCAGTGAGAGGATAGGTAGAAAGGAGAGAATACTGTACCTGTAAACTGGTAATAGGAATGCCGCGACTGGCAAACTTTTGATAGGCAGACTTCAATCTTTTCGGTCCAAAATTGGATAAACCGACTCCTTTAACTAACCCCTTTTCCAGACAATCCCCCAATCCGTCTAATAATGCACTCTCCTGCCATGGCGCATAATTGCCCGTTGACCAGTGCATTTGCACTAAATCCACCAGGCGACCCAATCTGGTTGCCGAAGCTTGACAAGCTTTCACCATGGCATGACGGGTTAAACGCCAAGGATAAGGGGCGAGTTTGGTGGCAATACGGATATTATCGGCGTTATAACCGCTATATTCCCCTGTAAAGCGTCCTAATAGCTTCTCACTCTGTCCGTTGAGTTTGCCTGTGCCGTAGGAGTCTCCCGTATCAAATAGGGTGACACCCCGCTCGACGCAGAGATTAAAAACCGCTTGTAACTGGCTATCCATACTCTCATCGTAACCCCAGAGAAGACGATTTCCCCAGGCCCAAGTACCGCAGCCCATGGGGGGAAGGGATAGAGTTTGATGTGTGACTGTTAAGGGATTCATGGGTCAGTTTCTCTGGGTTTTTTCTCAAGCTTTCAGAGAGATATTTTACTACTAAATCGACTTGGGTTTTTGTTTAACAAATAATCCCCGGAACCAATAGTAAAAACTATCGATATAAGTAAAGATTACCGGCACAACCACCAAAGTTAATAGGGTGGAAGTGGTAAAACCACCAATAACGGCAATCGCCATCGGTGCGCGAATTTCCCCATCTGCACCTAAAGCTAAAGCAATCGGTAACATCCCGGCAATTGTGGAAACGGAGGTCATAATAATTGGTCGTAAACGAGAGACTCCCGAATCAATCACCGCCTTAAATTGCGGTTTCCCTTCCTGAAGACCACTCAAGGCAAAATCTACCAACAGAATCGCATTTTTAGTGACTAATCCCATCAGTAAAACTATACCAATTAAAGCGTATAAACCTAACTCTTTTTGGGTAATTAAAAGAGCGATTAAAGTACCACCAATCGATAAGGGAAGGGAAGTTAAAATCGCTAAGGGATAGAGGAAATTGTTATACAATAAGACCAGAATCCCATAGATAGAAATAATTGCTAAACTTAACGCCCCCAAAAAACGAGCGAAGATATCGCGCATAATACGAGCATCACCAAAGGGTTCTTCTGTCACCTCTGGGGGTAGGTTTTTCATGATTGGTAAAGCGCGAATTTGTGTCACCGCACTTCCCAAAGAAACTCCCTCTAAATTAGCTCCAATATTAACCTGACGTTGACGGTTAAAGCGTTGAATTTCCGCAGGTCCACTACCTAAGCTAATTGTTGCCACCGAGTTAAGCGGTACTAACGTCCCATTACTGCTAGGAACGCGCAAATTTTGCAGAGTTTCTATCTCACTGCGTCCATCGTTGGCAATTTTTACCCGGATGGGAATTTGTCGGTCAGCCAGGTTAAATTTAGCTAAATTAAACTCATTATCGCCGATTAAAGCTAAAGATGCAGTACGGGCGATCGCTCTGACTGAGACTCCCTGATCGGCAGCCCGCACGGTATCCGGTTGAATAATGATCTCCGGTTTAACTAAACTTACCCCGGAACTGACCTCGACAAAACCGGGTAAAGCTCGCATTTCTCGCTCTAATTTTTGGGCAGTTTGGGTTAAAATATCGCCATTTTCACTTTTTAAAATAATAGCCACATCCTTAGTGCTTCCTGCTCCCCCCTGCGCCCGAAAAGTCACTCTAGCCCCCGGTATCTTCTGGAAATCCCGACGGGTTTGTTCCTCAAATTGCCGTTGAGTTAGCGATCGCTGTTCCTTAGGAACTAAATTAACATATATTAAGCCCGTATTTACCCGTCCCGAATCTCCCGGAATAGCCAAAACATTAGCGACGGCGGGATTTTTTTGTAGTAAACTATTCACCTGATTAGCCACGGCAACAGTATCATTCAAAGTCGCACCGGGAGGCAATTCTAGGCTGATCGTACTTAATCCAGTATCCCCGGAACTAAATAACCCTTTTGGAATCAAGGGAACTAACTGTAAACTACCGATAAAAAAGACCAAAGCCGCCAATAAAGTCAGGATTCGATGACGTAAAGCCCAAGTTAACAAACTTTTGTAGGGACGAAAACGGGGGCGCGAGGACGGATTACTATCACCAGTTTTCAGCTTTTTCGGCTGTAGAATATAGGCACTTAACATCGGGGTGACGGTGACAGCGATCAAACTGGAGAATAGGGTAGAAACCGCCACCGTAACGCCGAAAGGTTGAAAGAATTGCCCCGGCACACCGCCCATAAAAGCAACCGGCAGGAATACCGCCATAATTGCCGCCGCACTGGCTAAAACGGCTAATCCAATCTCTTTTGAGGCATCAAAGGCCGCTTGCAGGGGTTTTTTACCCATAGCTAAATGTTGATCGATGTCCTCCACCATACACACCGCATCATCCACCAGATTACCCAAAGCTAAAGCTAAGGCCAGCAGGGTCATGCCGTTAAGGGTATAATTTAGGGCCTGCATCACCCAAAAAGTCGGGAAAATCGACAAAGGCAGGGCCAAACCCGTGATAATTGTGGCGCGCCAATTGCCTAAAAATAGACCCACCGTGATCACCGTCATCATACAACCAATCAGGAGATCGCTAAGAAGGCTTTCGTAACTAGCACGAATTGAGTCGGCACGGGTAAAAATTAATTGAAATTTAAGATCTTCGGGCAGTTTTTTCTTTAAATTCTCGATTTCTTGACGCACTGCTGTTTCTACCGTCACCAAGGTGCTGCCAGTCCCCCGTAAAATCGAAAAACCCACCACTGGCTGCCCATCTAAGAGGGCCATTTGTCGAGGATCACTGGAACTATCGCTAACTGTCCCTAAATTGCTTAGGGGGACGGTATCACCGTTAGGTAAAGAGATTTGATAATTCCTTAAATCTTCGATCGTTTCAGCGCTGCCGAGGGTGCGGACAGTTTGTTCACTACCACCGATTTCCGATCGCCCCCCGGGTAAATTAATATTAAAACTGCGAATTTGGTCATTAACTGCCGTGGCCGTGATAGCGTAGGCGATCAGACGACCGGGATCTAAATCTACACGCACTTCTCGATCGACTCCCCCAACGCGATCGACTCGTGCTACCCCCGGCACTCCCGTTAAAGCTCGGCCAATTTGACGATCGACTAGATCACTTAATTCGGCGATCGATCTTTTCGGGGAGGAGATGGTATAGTTCATCACCGCACCCCCGGCAAATTCTAAACGTTGGACAATTGGATCATTAGTATCTTGGGGTAAATCCTGCCGAATTTGCGCTATGGCATTGCGTACATCATTGGTAGCGCGATCGCTGTTAGTGCCAAGGATAAAGTTAACGGTGGTGGTGCTGCTGCCTTCGTTAATGGTAGAAGTAATTTGATCGATATTACCCAAAGCAGCCACCGCATCCTCGACTTTTTTGGTGACTTGGGTTTCCAATTCCTCTGGACCCGCGCCGGGTTGATTAACGGTGATAATCACGGCCGGAATGTCGATGTTAGGAGAGCGATCGATCCCTAATCCTAGAAAGGCAATGTATCCCATTACGGCCATGACCAGGGAGATCAGGATCGTCGGAATGGGATTTTTGATAGACCAATTAGAAATATTAAAAGCCATAATTTCAGTTATCAGTTATCAGTTATCAGTTATCAGTTATCAGTTATCAGTTATCAGTGGGGAAGTTATCAGTTACCAGATGTGAGTTTTCAGTTACTGGTTATCAGTTATCAGTTTTTGGTTTTTGGTATTTTCTTGGCAGGTTTTTAGAATAGCCCAAAGCATTTTACCAATTTCCTCCGCATCATCATTGATACTTTGAAAGGCTCTTTCCTCTATGTAGAGCTTGCTGAATAAATCTAAAAACCTTTTTGGGTAATACTTTCAGACTTTTTGTCAATCAAAAAGTCCCAGTTCTGGAAGCGATCGGGGTAAAATTCAGGTACTTTTTCTCTGAAAATTAGGTAATTGACCAGATGAGAATCGGTAAAAACCTACACCCCACACCCCACACCCTGTCCCTACGAAAAACTTTTTCAGCAGACCCTATGTAATTCGTGTCTTTCAATAGAGACAGCCAATACTTTGTTTCTAGACATTCCTTATAAGCTATTGACATTTTAGCTCGAAAATTAGCTTGAGAAATAGCTCCATTAGCTTCGGCAATGTTAGCCCCGATTGAAGTGCCACTCCTTAATAGCTGTTTTGACAAAACATATTCTTGTTTAGTCTCACACAAATATTTATAGCCTTTAACAATCCTAATGGCAAATTTATAAGCTTTATCATAAACTTTACTCTCCATCCGTTTGCCCCGCTACCGATCACTGATTACTGATTACTGATTACTGTTTACTGATCACTGATCACTGATTACTGATTACTGATTGCTGTAATTTTGTCGCCATCACCGAGATAGGCTGCCCCTTTGACCACAATGCGATCGCCCGCTTGTAAACCAGTGAGAATTTCCACGCGGTTATTCGGCATAATTTGACCTAATTGCACAGTTTTGGCGGTGACGATGTTATCAGGTCCCACTAAATAAACTAGAGCTTGATTATCTTTTTGGGGTAAAACTGCGGTCATGGGGACGGTTAAACTGTTGCTAGTATTCGTCACGATCGCACCTCGTAAAAACATCCCCGGTTTTAATCCTGTATTGTCGGTTAAATCGACTTTAACCGTTGCTTGACGGGATGCCTCATCGACGATCGGATTAATTTCGCGCACCTGTCCCGATAATTTTAAACTGCTATTAGCATCGGAAGTGATAGTAACAGGCGCTCCGACGCGGATTAAGGGCAATTGATTCTCAGGAACCCGTAATCTTAGCTCTAAACGCCCATTTTCGATGATTTTAAAGAGAGCATTTTGACCGTTGGTGGTATCCCCGATGCGGCCATTTCTTTCGGCAATTTTGCCACTGACCGGGGAAATCAGGCGCGTCTCGTTTAATTGGGCGTTAACAATGGCTAAACGGCTTTGAGCTTCCGCTAATTGGGCTGTAGCTTGGGCGATCACCTCGGGACGATTGCCAGCTTGCAATTGTGCCAGTTGCTGCTCTGCTTCTCCTAAACGAGATTGGGTCTGTTGTACGATCGCCGCTTGCTTTCTTTCTTCATTGAGGACTTCATCGAGACGATCCCGGGCGATCGCTCCTTCCGCTTCTAAACTTTGGTTTCTCTGGACGCGTTTTTTGGCCAAATCCCAATCCGATTGAGCTTGACTAATTTCGGCTTTTATGCGTTGAATAGTTTGTTTAGCTCCAGCGATCTCCTCTTTACGGCTACCCGCTTGCAATTCTGCCAAACGCGCCCGGGATTGGGCGACATTTGCCTGTGCTTGGGTTAATTGCGCTTGTAGGACGGTATCATCGAGACGAGCGAGAATTTGACCTTGGCTGACCCTATCCCCCTCATCGACAAAGATTTCTTTGATTTGTAGTCCTGTCGCTTGGGAAAGAATCGGGATTAATTCATCGGCTGCCACGCTTCCAGTCGCTTTCAGGGTGCGGGCCACGGCAGTGGATTCTACCCTAGTGGTGGTTACTGTTTGTGCTGGTGCCTCATTTTTTGCCGCTACGGGCTGAGTATTGGGGTTTTGGGCTGTTTGGGGTCGATTAGCGAAACGAATCGCCCCTAGGGTCAATAAAACCCCCAATCCCACACCGATAAATAAACCCTTTCCTCCCGATAGCCAAGAGTTGGTTTTTGTCGGTTTTGGCGAGTATTCGGTTTCCTCTGGCTCAATTTCGGGATTAAATGCGATAACTTCGGGAACTAGCGAATTATCGGCTGAATGCTGGTTATTTTCTAGGGTATCTGGCCGCACGATCTGCCCTCTCGGTAGATTTTGGATAAAATGTTAAGTTTTGTATCCATTTATAATCTAACGGAAAAAGGTCACGGGTGGGGAAAGTGAGAAAGTGGACTTGCTGTGAAAATCCCAAATTGTCCTGGTTGGTGAGGAATCAGTAGGCAGTAGTCAGGAGACTCCGAGACAGGAGACAAGAGAATTAAGAATGAGTAATAATCAATTAAATGGTTTATTTAGAGATTTTCTGCCAGTTAATCTGGCTCTCCCGTACTTGTGGTCATAAGAAAAAGTTATGAAAAAGTCAGAGATCCAAATTTTCCTAGCTCACGCTAGTGAGGACAAACCAGCAGTTTTGGCACTGCATGACCGCCTCAAGCAAGCGGGATATAAACCTTGGTTAGATAAAAAAGACCTGATTCCGGGTCAAATTTGGCGAGATGAAATTCCGAAAGCGATTAAAGCTAGTCAGATTTTTCTCGCCTGTCTGTCAGGGAAATCGGCTAATAAACAGGGATACATCCAACGGGAGTTGAGGATTGCACTTGATACCTTGGGACAGATGCTACTGGGGACAATTTTTTTTATTCCCATGAGGTTAGAAGAATGCGAAATTCCTGATCTGCGACTTGCAGAAGTTGGCTTGAATCTGCGAGACCTCCACTGGCTTGATTATTGGGAAGAAGACGGATTTGAGCAACTAGAAAGAGCAATTACCTATCAATTCAAGCTTGAACCAGAAGAGCCAAAACAACTGTTATCAGTATTTAACTTTGAGGTGGTGGGAGTAAATGCGAAGGGTGAGCAAATTAGAAAAGAGTCGAAACAGTCCCAATATTTCAGGGAAGATCTGGGCAAAGGCATCACCTTAGAAATGGTCGCCATTCCGGGGGGAACTTTCCTGATGGGAACAGAAGATGAGGAAATCGAAAGACTGGTGAAAAAATTTAATTGGGAAGGATTTAGAAGGGAAAGACCACAACATGAAGTAACTGTCCCACCCTTCTTTATGGGTAAATATCCCATCACCCAGGCCCAGTGGAAAGCGATCGCCTCTCGCACGGATTTAAAAGTTAAACAAGACCTTGATTTCAACCCGGCCTATTTTAAAGACCGTCCCGATAGCGATCGCCGTCCCGTGGAACAAGTCAACTGGTACGATGCGATCGAGTTCTGTGCGAGATTATCAAAACTAACGGTTCGGGAATACCGACTACCGAGTGAAGCGGAATGGGAATACGCTTGTCGTGCTGGAACCACCACCCCGTTTTACTTTGGGGAAACCATTACGGGGGAATTGGCTAACTACAATGCCAGTAATACCTACGCCGATGAACCGAACGGAGAATATCGAAACGAAACAACTCCCGTGGGACAATTTCCCCCAAACGCCTTTGGACTGTACGATATGCACGGCAATGTCCGGGAGTGGTGCGCCGATACTTGGCACGATAACTATGACGGTGCGCCGACGGATGGCAGTGTCTGGATAGAAAATGGTAATGATAATCGTTCTCCTCTGCGGGGCGGTTCCTGGGGCTACAATCCTACTTACTGCCGTTCCGCGATTCGCTACGACTACTACTTCCGCCGCGTCAACCGCATCAACAATTACGGTTTTCGGGTAGCCTGCGTTTTCGGGAGAACTCTCTAACCCTTTTTCCTTTTTCCCCTTTTACCCTCATTCCCTATTTTTTCTTTTTTCTTTTCTTTCCCGTCCTTAGGCGGGTCGATTTTGTAGGGGCGAACTCGACCCATTTGGTCGATTTTTGCTTAACAATTGTCAAGGATTGTTAAGATGCGCTTACCCTGCACTTTTCCCCTAGTTCCCAAAACTAAACTCTAGGAATTTTTAGCCACTGCTAAAGAGGATGAAGTGAGGGCAGAAAAGAATTTAAGAGCATGGTGTCAACAGACTTGCAAAAATTAGGTGGGCATTGCCCACCCTAATCTTAGGATGGCGGTTTGTAGGTAGAAGCAACGGATAATTCTTTTAATTGCTTCGCTGCCACTGTTGAAGGTGCAGAAGTGAGTAAACAACTAGCTTGCTGGGTTTTCGGGAAAGCAATCACATCGCGAATTGATTCTTCTCCCGCTAACAACATCACCAAGCGATCTAAACCGTAGGCGATGCCACCGTGGGGAGGGGTTCCGTATTCAAAAGCTTCTAACAAAAAGCCGAATTTATTATAGGCTTCCTCTGGGGATAGACCGATGGTGGCGAAGACTTTTTCCTGTACTTCCCGTTGATAGATCCGCAAACTGCCGCCACCGATTTCAATACCATTAAAAATCATATCGTAGGCTAGGGCGCGAGCCTGGGCTAGATCGTCTAAATCTTCGGGATTAGGGGCAGTAAAGGGGTGATGCAATGCTTCTAGGCGTTTTTCCTCGGCGTTGTATTCAAACATCGGGAAATCCGTCACCCAGAGGAGGTTGATTTTCTCGGGATCAATTAATCCCAATTGTTCCCCTAAAACTAAGCGTAGGCGGGATAGGGATTTATTGACTGTATCGGTATCTCCTGCCCCAAATAAGAGCAGATGCCCCGGTTTTGCACCAGTATTCTCGATTAAAGCCTGTTTTTGTGCCTCTGTCAGGTTATCTTTAATCGCACCGATGGTATCAAAATCGTAATCTTCGCGCACGCGGATATAGGCGATTCCCTTCGCCCCCGCATCGGTGGCTTCTTTGAATAAATCCCCACCCGGTTTGATTCTGACGTTAGAAATCGCCTCGTTACCGTTGGGAATCGGTAAAACTTTCACCGTCCCCCCACTAGCGATCGCACCTGAAAACACCTTAAATCCCGAATCGGCAAAAATCTCCGCCACATTGACCAATTCCAAGCCAAAACGGGTATCGGGGCGATCGATCCCATAGCGATCCATAGCCTCAGCATAGGTTAAACGAGGCAGGGGCAGGCTTATATCGATATTTTTGACTTTTTTGAAGATATGAGCGATTAAAGCCTCATTCAGGGCTAAAATCTCAGGTAAAGAGAGAAAACTCATCTCCATGTCCAACTGAGTAAATTCCGGTTGACGATCAGCACGCAGATCTTCATCCCGGAAACAGCGGGCGATTTGATAGTAGCGATCCATTCCCGACACCATTAATAATTGCTTAAATAGTTGCGGTGATTGGGGTAAAGCGTACCATTGGCCGGGGTTGACACGGGAAGGAACCAGATAATCCCGCGCTCCTTCGGGAGTCGATCGAGTTAAAATTGGCGTTTCTACTTCGATAAAATGCTGTTCATCTTCGAGAAAACGGCGCATTTCTTTGACAACTTGGTGACGTAGTTGTAAATTCTGACTCATCCGCTCCCGGCGTAGGTCTAGATAGCGGTATCGCAAGCGCACATCTTCCCGTACCGATTCACTTTCGGAACTGGAGACGACAAAAGGCAATTGTTTAGTAACCCCGTTGAGAATCTCGATGCTAGTGGCGTAAATTTCAATTTCTCCGGTGGCAATGCGCGGGTTAAGGGATTCGGTAGGCCTTTGACTGACTGTTCCCGTCACCTTAAGGACATACTCGTTTCTGACGGTTTCAGCAATGGGATAGGAAGCGGGGGTTCGTTGGGGATCACTGACGATCTGGACAATACCACTGCGATCCCGTAGATCGATAAAAATAACGCCACCGTGATCGCGACGGCGATCGACCCAACCGAAGAGGGTGACACTTTTTTCAATTTCGATCGCGCTAAGGTCGCCACAGTAGTGAGTTCGCATAGTCTAACTAGAGAATTACTTATATTACGAATGTAGTATAGAAAGGATGTGGCCAGAAAAAAATCAGACGGCCTTGTTCATTATGCCAGTATTTTGTCGCTTTTGTCCTCTTGTTTAGGGTATTTTTATGGTCTTCTAGTCCTCAGCTATCGGCTTTTCGCAGATCGGCTATAATCAACAAGGCTCCTCTAGCAGTTAC
This sequence comes from Microcystis sp. LEGE 08355, assembly GCF_015207185.1. NCBI lineage: Bacteria > Bacillati > Cyanobacteriota > Cyanophyceae > Chroococcales > Microcystaceae > Microcystis > Microcystis sp. LEGE 08355. The sequence goes on from NZ_JADEXI010000017.1 coordinate 13,061, forward strand.
CGATTTTGAACGATTAAAAACATGAATTCCTTAGAAAAAAAAATGGTGGAACTGTTAAGAGAACTCAGGGAAGATCACCATGTTTCAGGGGTAAAAGCGGAATTCGAGACGGAAGGAACCCGACTAACGGAAGCGATGCGGTTGAAAGAAATTAGTCTGCAAGCGGGGCTGGATTTTAATCTGAAAATCGCCGGTTGCGAAGCGATCAGAGATATCTTTGATGCAGTTAATTTAGGAGTTGATCGCTTGATTGCTCCTATGGTAGAAACAGCCTATGCTTTACAAAAATATCTGCGGGCAGCTAGGAGGGTTTTAGCTGATCAAGGGGTGGAAGATGTGGAGTTATTAGTTAATATCGAAACGATTACTGCCTGTGAGAATTTTCAGGAAATGTTGGCGATTCCAGAGATAAAATCTCTCCATGGTATCGTCATCGGACGCATGGATTTAGCCTGTTCTTTGGGATTAACTCGCCGGGATGTCAATAGCGAGCAAGTTTTAGATCTGGCTTTACCTTTGGCAAAAAAAGCTAAGGCTGCCGGTTTGACTGTGGCTATTGGGGGTGGGGTGTCACTAGATTCTTTACCGTTTTTCAAAATGTTCTGCCAAGGACATTTTGACCGCTTCGAGACGCGCAAAGTTATCTTTAATTGTCCCCAAGCTTTGGATAATTTTAGTTTAGCTTTCCAAAAGGCGATCGAGTTTGAATTACTCTGGCTAGAGAATAAAAAAAATTATTATGGTGCTATTGTTCGTGAAGATGACCGGCGTTTAGAAATCCTCCATAATTTACTTTTTGGTTAAAGATACTGGTCCCTTGATTGATCGTGCAAAACCTAGACATATCCAATCAATCTGACAAATAAAAGGCAGGACTGGCTGAATAAATCTAAAAACCTTGTTGGATCAGATTTTTAGGCTTTTCTGAAATCCAAAAGTGCCAGGGATTGGAGTGAGCGCGGGGAAAATTCCAGGACTTTTTCCCTGAAAATTAGGTAATTGACCACCTGAAAATGGGTAAAACCCTACACCCCACCTGCCCCCCCGATGTCGGGGGGGTTGGGGGGGGCCACACCCTGCCCCCAAGAAAAACTTTTTGCCGCAAACCCCAATTAAAATTGCCCACGATCGCTCTTCCAAAGTCAGGAATCACAAGCGTGGGCAAAAAACTGCTGGAGTTCAGTAACTTAGAACAAACCGAGAGTTAAAGATATATCGATGGGGAAAGTGGCACCAATACCTAACCAAATCGTGACCACAGTACCAAATAGGAAGATAGCGGTAGCGACGGGACGACGGAAAGGATTTTGGAATTTATTGACGCTTTCAATAAAGGGAACTAACATCAAGCCTAGGGGAACGCCGGCCATGCAAGCGATACCTAAGAGTTTGTTAGGAAGAATACGGAGAATTTGGAAAACGGGATAAAGATACCACTCTGGCAGAATTTCTAGGGGAGTAGCGAAAGGATCGGCAGGTTCACCGATCATGGTGGGATCCATAATCGCTAAACCGGTGCAGAGTCCGATCGTACCGAAGATAACCACCGGGAAGACATAGAGCAGATCGTTGGGCCAAGCGGGTTCACCGTAGTAGTTGTGACCCATACCTTTAGCCAACTTAGCGCGGAGAGCGGGATCGCTGAGATCGGGCTTTTTTAATGTGGACATGGATAATGTCTCCTAAAAATGATTTCGGACCGACAGAGATATTTTTCTGAATTATAGAGGCCCAGAAATGCCTTGTTTACGGATCATCAAGAAATGTAGCAACATGAAGACCGCGATCGACCAGGGTAGTACAAAAGTATGTAAGCTGTAGAAACGGGTTAAAGTTGCTTGACCGACGCTTTCGCTACCGCGCATCAGGGTGACGAGTTGATCACCGACGACGGGAATAGCAGCAGGTACACCGGAAACAATTTTAACCGCCCAGTAACCCACCTGATCCCAGGGTAAGGAGTAACCGGTGACACCGAAGCTAACGGTGATCACGGCCAGGACAACCCCAGTTACCCAGGTTAATTCGCGAGGTTTTTTGAATCCACCGGTCAGATAGACGCGGAAAACGTGCAGGATCATCATTAACACCATCATACTGGCGGACCAGCGATGGATAGAACGAATTAACCAGCCAAAGTTAACTTCGTTCATGATGTACTGTACGGAGGAGAGGGCCTCTGCTACAGTGGGTTTGTAGTAGAAGGTCATGGCAAAACCAGTGGCAAACTGGATCACGAAGCACACAAGGGTGATACCACCCAGACAGTAGAAGATATTAACGTGGGGGGGAACGTATTTGGTGCTGATATCATCAGCGATCCCTTGAATTTCTAAGCGTTCCTCAAACCATTGATAGGCTTTAGAATCCGTTACTTGTTTGGTAAACATCGCGTAACCAGTAAGAAAAATGAAAGATTTAAGGTGTGACCTTTAAAAAATGTAACACAGTTTTCAGGGCTAATTCTCGCTCTTGTCAGGTTTCTCCACCGGTGGGGATCAATCAGCGATCGCTAGTCCCGAAAAACCGCCAACTTCCTAAAATTTCTCTTAAAATGTCTCCTAGACTACAAAAAATCAGGCCAATTGTCCGACACTGGGAATAGGTAAGGTTGACAGCTAGTTACTGATTTGCTCACATTGACCTACATACGCCACTATTTAGGCGAACGTTTGTGACCCTAAGAAAAGCCGTTGAGCTATGGGGATTACATCCCAATACATTAAGAGAATATGCCGATGAAGGGAAAATCAAAAGTATCAAAAACGAAGCAGGGCAACGATTGTACGATGTCCAGTCTTACGTCAATGGTGCAGCTAGAGCTTCCCTTGTTTGCTACTGCCGAGTCAGTTCAATCAAGCAACGAGATGACCTTGAGAGACAAGTCAGCTTTATGCGCGGATTCTATCCAGAGGCAGAAATCATCAAAGACATCGGTAGTGGGCTTAACTTCCAAAGAAAAGGACTTAGAGCCATACTGGACAGATTATTGTGGGGAAATAAACTCACAATTGTTATGTCCACACTGGACAGATTATGCCGATTTAGATTCGAGCTTATACAGTACATGGTCGAACAAAACGGTGGCAAAATCTTGGTTCTCGACCAAACTGTTCACAGTCCCGAATCAGAACTTACAGCAGACTTGTTATAAATACTTCACATCTTCTCTTGCCGAATGTCCGGACTCAGGAAGTACGCTCAAAAAATCAAAGAAAGTGCGGATTTATCCAACAACAGAACAGAAGAAACTGATGAAACACTGGTGGGGAGTATCTCGGTTTGTCTTCAACCAAACCATTAAATATCTACAGGAACCAGATAGAAAAGCTAATTGGAAGGCTATCAAGACCGGAATCATTAATGATTTACCAGAATGGGCTAAAGAAGTCCCCTACCAGATTAAATCAATAGCAGTCAAAGACCCTTGTGAAGCCGTTAAAAATGCTCAAAGAAAATATCAAAAAACTGGGGAAATCCAGAAAATAAAATTCCGTTCCCGTAAAGATAAACAGCAATCATGTTATATTCCTAAGTCAGCCATTTCAGAAAAAGGAATATATCACACAAAATTAGGGCAAATACGCTTCACCGAATCACTGCCCGACAATTTTGGGGATAGCCGATTAGTATCCAGAAATGGACAATACTATTTAGCTATTCCCCATGAGGTGCAACGATGCGAATCCGATAACCAAGGACGCATTGTCGCCCTAGACCCCGGTGTTAGAGATTTTCTGGCACTATTCTCGCCTAATAGTTTTGGCTCAATCGGGAGTCAGGATATAGGTAAAATCCAACGATTATGCTATCACCTTGATGATTTAATTTCTCGTTCTACCAAAGTTAATGCTAAAACCAGAAACCGTTATCGAAAAGCAGCTAATCGACTAAGAAATAAAATCAGGAATTTAGTAGATGAACTTCATCATCAAGTTGCTAGATTCCTAGTTGATAACTTTGATGTGATTCTTTTGCCTACTTTTGAAGTGTCAGAAATGGTTCTAAAAAATAGCAGGAAGATTCGCTCAAAATCTGTTAGACAGATGCTTAACTGGTCTCATTACCGATTTAAGCAATTTCTCAAGCATAAGGCTTTTGAGATGGGTAAATTAGTAATAGACTGCTGTGAAGCCTATACGTCGAAAACAGTTAGCTGGACTGGTGAATTAATACATAACTTAGGTGGAAAAAAAGTCATTAAATCCAAGATTGATGGCAAGACGATGGATAGAGATATTAATGGCGCACGAGGAATTTTTCTTCGTGCTTTGGGAGATACCCCCTCTTTAAGAGACTCTCTTAGAGTGCATTGTTAATGTATGTTAGCAAAAAAGTATCGGTATGGAATGAGGTCAGCGTGCTATTAAATACCTACGATCCCGAAGGCTTCTACGACGAACTATTCTTAGATGATGGTCAACCTCGTCCCCACTCGTCCCCTTTAATCAAATGGTTACAGAATCTGCCGCCCCGAGAACTTCAACAACACCGGGAAACCGCTCAGTCGGCCCTGTTTGAATTGGGGGTGACTTTCAATGTCTATAGCGACAATCAAGGGGTAGAAAAAATCTTTCCTTTTGATATTATTCCCCGAATTGTAGCGGCTGAGGACTGGGATTATTTAGAAAGAGGACTGAAACAACGCATCAAAGCCCTCAATCTTTTTCTCTCCGATATCTATAATGACCAGTTAATCATTAAAGATGGCATTATTCCCCCCGAACTAATCGCCTCAGCGACGGGATTTCTGAAACCCTGTGTGGGACTGAAACCCGCCGGAGGTATCTGGTGTCACATCACGGGGACCGATTTAGTCCGCGATAAAGATGGTCAATGGTACGTTTTAGAGGATAATTTGCGGGTTCCTTCCGGTATTTCCTATGTCCTCGAAAATCGTCGGGTAATGAAAAGCACCTTCCCCGATATTTTCCAGACAATGAATGTTAAACCTGTGGATGATTATCCTTCCCATCTGTTGGAAACTCTCCTTAATTTAGCACCGCTCCAATTACCTAATCCCACCGTAGTGGTTTTGACCCCCGGAACCTATAATTCTGCCTACTTTGAACATTCTTTTATCGCCCAACAAATGGGGGTAGAATTAGTGGAAGGGCGTGATTTAGTCGTCTTTGATGGTTATCTACAAATGAAAACCACCAAGGGATTAAGACGGGTAGATGTGGTATATCGTCGCCTCGATGATGACTTTTTAGATCCGGCGGTTTTTCGTCCCGATTCGATGTTAGGTGTACCCGGATTATTAAAAGTTTTTCAGGAAGGCCGCGTCGCTTTAGCTAATGCTCCTGGTACGGGAGTCGCTGATGATAAGGTTATTTATGCTTTTGTCCCCGATATGATTCGTTATTATCTGGGAGAAGAAGCGCTTTTAAATAACGTTCCCACCTATCTTTGTTGGCGAGAAAAGGACTTAGATTATGTTTTAAATAATCTTGATAAATTAGTTGTGAAAGCTGCCAATGAATCGGGAGGTTATGGGATGTTAGTTGGTTCCCAAGCTACCTCGAAAGAACGAGAAGAATTTGCCCCACGCATTGCCGCTAATCCCCGCAATTATATCGCTCAACCAGTGTTAAGTCTTTCTAGGGTTCCAACTTTAATTGACACGGAAATTGAAGGTCGTCATGTGGATTTACGTCCCTATATTCTCCATCGTGGCGATGAAATTTATGTGCATCCCGGGGGGTTAACTCGCGTAGCTTTGAAAAAGGGTTCTTTAGTGGTTAATTCTTCTCAAGGTGGTGGCAGTAAAGACACTTGGGTTTTAACCAAGTAATCAGGACAATAATCAAAATTTTGGTGGGTTACGGCGAAAATTAAATCATCAGTCAACTGCGTAAATTATTGTCGCCTAACCCACCCTACCCTTTCCTTTTTCCCAGTTAATTATGCTTAGTAGAGTTGCTGATTCAATTTATTGGTTAAATCGCTATATTGAACGGGCGGAAAATGTCGCTAGGTTTATGGATGTTAACCTTAATTTAATGTTAGATGTACCTACCAGTGTTTTGCAACAGTGGGAACCTTTGGTTTTAACCACGGGAGATTTAGAACAATTCAAGAAACGTTACGGCACAGCCACCGCAGAAAATGTGATCAATTTCTTGACATTTGACACGGAATATAGTAGTTCAATTATCTCTTGTTTGCGCTGGGCGCGAGAAAATGCTCGGTCAGTTCGCGAGATTATTTCTTCGGAAATGTGGGAACAGGTTAATGGTTTTTTCTTAATGGTAAAAGACGCTTCCTCTTACCATCCTCAAACTACTTTACCTAACTTTTTTACCCAAGTTAAATTGGCTAGTCACCGTTTTGCGGGGGTGATGGATGCAACGATGACTCATAATGAAGGTTGGCATTTTGGCGTTATGGGAAGATTACAGGAACGCGCCGATAAAACCGCCAGAATTCTTGATGTTAAATACTATTATCTCTTACCTTCCGCTCAATGGGTAGGAACTTCTCTAGACCAAATTCAATGGATTGCTTTACTGCGGTCGGTGAGTGCCTACGAAATGTATCGTAAATGTCAACGACGGATTACTCCTAGTGACGTGGCCGAATTTTTAATTCTTAATCGAGAATTTCCTCGTTCAATTCACTTTTGTCTGCGGGAATTAGACCACTGTTTACATCAAGTTACAGGGACTCCTATAGGAACTTGGGGCAATTCAGTAGAAAGAAGTTTAGGGCGACTTTGTGCCGAAATGAGCTATCTAACTATCGAGGATATTATTGAAATGGGATTGCATGAATTCCTCGACCATATTCAAAAAAGAGTTAATGATGTGGGAATAAAAATGACAGAAACTTTCTTTGTTTTTAATCCTGAACTTGCCTCACCTCTGCCAGTAAATAACTTTCAATATCAATCCCAATTAACAACTTAATGCGTTATCACATTCGGCATCAAACTAACTATTTCTATAATCAACCCGTGATTTTATCACCCCATCTGCTGCGCTTGCGACCAAAATCCGATGGTGGGCAAACTTTGCGAGAGTTCACACTCAAAATTAACCCAGAACCTTTAACAATAACTAATATTATCGACCTCGATGGCAATTCTTGTTTACAAATTTGGTTTAATCAACCGACGGAAGAATTATTGATTGATGTGGTCAGTGAAGTAGAAACCCATGGGGTTAATCCTTTTCAGTATTTGTTGGAACCTTGGGCGACCTGTTTACCCTTTGATTATCCCATTTCTCTCCACAGTCAATTACAACCCTACAGACAATTTTATGGGTTAAATAATGACCCTGATATGGCAGCATTAGCCCAAGAAATTATGCAGGAAACCGAAGGACAGGTGCTATCTTTCCTGTTTAATCTCAATGACAAAATTTACCGAAATTGTCAGCAAATTATTCGTCTTACCGGGGAACCCTATCTACCCGGAAACACTTGGAAAAATAAGCAGGGTTCCTGTCGCGATTTTGTGGTTTTATTTATGGATGTGTGTCGCTGTGTGGGATTAGCTTCCCGTTTTGTCAGTGGCTATCAAGAAGGAGATTTAGACCAAGAAGAAAGACATTTACACGCTTGGGTAGAGGTGTATTTGCCGGGGGGCGGCTGGAAAGGTTATGATCCTACCCATGGATTAGCGGTGAGTGACCGTCATATAAGCCTCGTTTCTAGTCCAATTCCCCGTTATTGCGCGCCGGTAGAGGGAAATGCTCGACCGGTTAATCTCGGTCATCAAGTGATAGAATCTCAGCTATCATCGACAATTTCCATCGATTTGTTATCTTGAGGATGATTCTTTATGGCTAAAGGATTTGGCACAGCAACAAAAGGACATTTAGGCTATGTTTTATTGTTGTGTCCTACTGCTAATGCCTATGCGGCTAATCATAGTTTAGATGGGGAGGGAGAGGAGTTTATTGGGGTTACTAATATGTTAGAAATGGCGCAAGTTTGGACTAAAAAAAATGCGGCGCGTGAGGCAATAATCAAATATGCAGATTTTTTGATCCAACAGTTAGAAGAAACTCCCCAAGTAAATATTCAGATTAGAAGTTTAAAGCGTTTAGCCAACGGCAAGTTGGTTACGGAAGTGTTAGAGGAGTTAACTTTTGAACAAAATTCGGCTTCTTCTAGAT
>NZ_JADEXI010000670.1:0-2348 GCF_015207185.1 Microcystis sp. LEGE 08355
GGATTAAAGCGGGGACTAAGGGGGGATCGGCACCCCCCTTATCAAGGGGGGCAGGGGGGATCGAATCTAAAATCCATTTTTAATTTAATTATAACCAGCTTACTTATGATAAAATGCCTTCAAAGACAGGTAAGGGGAACCTTCAATTATTCACCCAATAAAATAACTGATAGCCGAGATGAAACCCTGTTACTGCATTAATCCCGATTGTTCTCAACCAGACCATCCGAGTAATAATAACTCGAATACTCGTTACTGTCAAAGTTGCGGCTCTCAATTGTTGTTAAATGGTAAATATAGAGTAAGTCGGTTATTGAGTGATACGACCGGTTTTGGGGTTGTTTATGAAGCTTTTGAAGGTTTTACAGCCAAAATCCTCAAGGTATTACAAGAAAAATGGAATAATGACCCGAAGGCAGTGGAATTATTTAAACGGGAATATGACGTTTTATTAGAGTTAAGTCGTCAAAATGTTACTGGTGTTCCTCGAGCAGATGCCTATTTTCAATATTCCACGAGAGAAGGGAAAATATTACACTGTTTAGTTATGGAAAAAGTGGAGGGGATTAATTTAGAACAGTGGCTAAACCAGTATGATAATTTAAGTCAAAAACGAGCCTTAAAATGGCTGAGAGAAATTACTTTAATTCTCGATAAAATTCATCAACAGAATTGGCTGCATCGAGATATTAAACCCCCTAATATCATGCTGCGGAATAGTGGCGAGTTGGTGTTAATTGATTTTGGCACAGCAAGGGAAGAAACCCAAACCTATCATCAAAAGGTAAAAGGTCAACAAGTAACAGGTATTACCTCAGCCGGATATACACCCAATGAACAACAACATGGCCAAGCAGTGATTCAATCAGACTTTCATGCTTTAGGACGAACTTTTGTGCATTTATTAACCGGAAAACATCCTTTAGAAATTTATGATGCGGTTGATGATGTTTTACCTTGGCGAGAAGAAACCGAAAATATTCACCCGTTATTGTTGGATTTTATTGACGAGTTAATGGGAAGATTACCCAAGAATAGGCCAGCTAATACTAGGGTTATTTTACAACGTTTAGATGAGATTGAACGGCAATTAAAGTTACCTCCTACAACTCCTACTATAACATCTCCACCAAATCCGTCTCCTGTTGTAACTCAAAAACAATCGCCAGTTATTCCTAAGATTAATCCTTCTCCGCCGGTTTCACCCGTAGCTGTACCCAAAAAAACACCAGCACAACCGGTTAAAAATAATAATCTGAGAAACAGAATGATAGCTCTTGGTGGAGTTTTGTTATTAGGAATAGGAATAACGCAAGTTTACGGTTATTTAAAATATAAAAGATTTCCTGTAACTCCTCAATTTTTGATTTCTGGTTTAGTAGATAATCCATCTCTTTATAAAACCCTTACTGGTCATTCTGACTGGGTTAAGTCAGTAGCATATACTCCCGATGGACGCTATTTAGCTAGTGGTAGTTATGACAAAAATATCAAAATTTGGGAGGTAGCAACGGGAAAAGAATTGCGTACCCTTACTGGTCATTCTTACCAGGTTTTGTCAGTAGCATATAGTCCCGATGTCCGCTATTTAGCTAGTGGGAGTTTTGACAATACTATCAAAATTTGGGAGGTGGCAACGGGAAAAGAATTGCGTACCCTTACTGGTCATTCTGACAGGGTTAGGTCAGTAGTATATAGTCCCGATGGCCGCTATTTAGCTAGTGGGAGTTGGGACAAAACTATCAAAGTTTGGGAGGTAGTAACGGTAACAGAATTGCGTACTCTTGCTGGTTATTCTGGCTGGGTTTGGTCAGTAGTATATAGTCCCGATGGCCGCTATTTAGCCAGTGGGAGTTGGGACAATACTATCAAAATTTGGGAGGTAGCAACGGGAAAACAATTGCGTACTCTTACTGGTCATTCTGGTAGTATTTGGTCAGTGGCATATAGTCCCGATGGCCGCTATTTAGCTAGTGGGGGTGATGACGATACTATCAAAATTTGGGAGGTAGCAACGGGAAAACAATTGCGTACCCTTACTGGCCATTCTGACTGGGTTAAGTCAGTAGCATATAGTCCTGATGGACGCTATTTAGCTAGTGGGAGTGGTGACAAAACTATCAAAATTTGGGAGGTAGCAACGGGAAAAGAATTGCGTACCCTTACTAGCGGGGTTGAGTCAGTGGTATATAGTCCCGATGGCCGCTATTTAGCTAGTGGTAGTGGTGACAAAACTATCAAAATTTGGCGCGTGGGACAGTAAACTTGTGTTGGGGGTGACAGCAATAACTTTTGTCTATCGAAAATGAGCGACACTTGCGGGAAACCCAACTGCACCGATGTCTTTA
>NZ_JADEXI010000671.1:0-2345 GCF_015207185.1 Microcystis sp. LEGE 08355
GCGAGAACTTACAAAGACTTAATAGAAGGGATTGAATTAGCTATGTTAGAAGTTACTCAAAAAGATATTCGCAATTGGTTTACTCACTGTTGCTACTGTACCTCATGAGTCAGAGAATTGCTATATCACTATTCTGATGAGATTTGGTTTGATAATTTCTGTGAGTATGTTGGCTGGAACTCTTTGTACTATCATCAGTTAACCTTTAACTATCAAAATAGTCCTCTAGGAAACCTTCCCTGCCTTTGGGCTTCGCTCCACGATATTACTACTATGAATGAGCGTATTATGCTGTCAAACACTGCGGGTGGGGAGATGGCTGGGAGATGTTTGATCCGTCTGTTCAATAAACTTTAGTGCGATCGCTGATCTTGTAGCCCGCATGGGTTACGCTACCGCTAACCTATCCTACAAATAATTGTGCTAAGAGCCTATTAAATCTCACTAGCCCTACCGTTTCCCCAGTGAGATTGTCCCCTATCTTAATCCAGAGCGAAGGAGTAATTTTATGTTTAAAGCAGAGATTGTTGCCGGCTTGATTGCATTGGGCGGTTTTAGCCTGGGCGCTCAAGCTATGACATTAATTAGCCCAACAATTGAAAACGGTAAATCATTACAAAATGCACAAATCTATAATGGATGGGGATGTACTGGCAAAAATGAATCTCCCGCTTTGAAATGGAGCGATGTTCCCAAAGGAACTAAGAGTTTTGCTGTCACTATGTACGATCCTGATGCACCAACAGGAAGCGGTTGGTGGCATTGGGTGGTCGTCAACATCCCGGCAGATGTGCGTAGTTTACCAGAAAATGCTGGCGTGAAAGACAGTAAAAAGCTTCCTCAAGGGGCGATTCAATTGCGGAATGACTTCGGCTACAACGGCTTTGGTGGTGCTTGCCCACCGGAAGGCTCAAAACCCCATAACTATCAAATTACTGTTTACGCATTAAATACATCTAAACTAGATATTCCCCCCAATGCTTCCCCTGCATACGCTGGTTTTTTCATTTTTCAGCATAAAATCGGAGAGGCTCGTTTAATAGCACCAACAAATGCGCGTTAACTAACCTATTGACCTCGGCTGGTGGGTTTATCCCTTTTTTCCAAAATACAAGGAGGTAGCTAACTCGGATTCAGGACAATCTGTAAAGCTCTCGGCGAAAGCCTCAAGCAAGGTTCTGAAGACGAGTGGTCGGGGCGACTCGATCGCTTAGTTGAACATCTGAGCCTCGGCATAGCTCAAAATCTCCCTATTGTCAAGTAGTTCAATTGTTTTGTGGGTTGGTTAATCTGTTTTGCTATCAGCAGCTTCGATACCTTCGTTCGGTTTAGCCTCGGTAGGGGCTGCCTCTTGATGGTGATGGAGAAAATCCTTGGGGGCGAATTTTCCGGCAAACTTGCCCACCTGAGCGCCGATCATTTTGCCCATATTACCAGTAATCCCACCTAATAACCCATTATCAACGAAATCCCCCGCCACTTCGCCCAGGGTTTTCCCCGCCTGCTCTAAGCTTTTGCTCTCAAAGGCTACTTCAATTTCATGTAACTCATTTGGTTTCTCTGGCTTTTGCTCTCCTGGATGCAGTATCTGATGGGAAAGATGACTGGCTTCATATCCTGCCAATACATCCCCAACCAGTCCGCCTACCTGAGCACCAGCGATCACGCCTACTGGGCCTAATACTGCCCCAACAGTACCTCCAATTACTTCTCCGGCTGTGGCACCTGCCATGCCACCTGCCATGCCTGCGCCCATATCCACCAGTTTGGTAGGATGTTCGCTGATCTGTTGCACATTGTCCTTAATACTGTCAATTGCTTGATCAGCCAACTGATTTACCTGTTTTATCCCTTGGTCAACCTGATGCTTCAAATCACCCATAATCCCTGGCAAAAAACTAAGTTGCACTGACGATTTTAGCAAAATTTGTGAAAAGGATACAGTAAAGGAAGCTACTACCTTCGCCAATTTAGGGATAGTTCACCAGGCACTCTCATTTTAGATGTAGCCGCCCCGTGGCATCGCAGCCTTGTCTTTGTATTCTAAATGAATCATAATACAATCTTGCATGAAGTATGATGAAAAACAACGACATGACCGATGTGACTGTTTCCCAACCAGCGATCGCCATTATCGGCGGTGGTTTCAGCGGTTCTCTGGTGGCAGCCAATCTCTTACGAAACGCCGCTGTACCACTGACTATCAAGTTAATTGAACCCCAGCAATTCTCATTTTAAAAAGTAACAAGTGATACAGACAGAAACAAAGCTTTAAGCAAGCTACAAAATGCGCTCCCGCGAGTGCGACTGCATCGCAGAGAAGTGAGTATATAGAGTATTTATAC
>NZ_JADEXI010000672.1:0-2339 GCF_015207185.1 Microcystis sp. LEGE 08355
GGCTATGGCTTTAGAAANTTTCGGAATTTTTGGGTCAGAAGTATGTTATCTTGGCATCTTGTCTGTTGATTTAGCATAAAGGGTAACGAAGAGCCTAAATAGTTTCTCGAAGAAACCCGTTTTCTCTGTTGAGAATGTAGGATAAGGACAAGTCGAGAAGGCTGGCAATCAGCGTCGGGAAAATGTCACAGAAACCGCTTATGTTATTTAGCCATTCTTGGGGTGGTCGGGATGATTATCGGAATTGGTGGCGACCTATTTTTCGATTGTTTTTTTTAATTCTCGTCGCTAACATTCCGCGAGTTATAGCCGAACCTTTAGATAAATATTGCCTCTCACCAGTAGAGCGAAAACCCGAGATGAGATTAACATTATCCCCGAATAAAACAGCACGAGTAACAATCCCAATGCGGGGCCAATCGTTGGAGGTAGTCGTCTCCGGTGTCGATACCCTGCTACTGAAGCGGAGCGGTACTCCAACGCCTCTGGTATCGGTGAGGGCCCCGCAATACGATTACGGCCAGATTGACGCTCTGGTTTCGACGCGAGATGGTTGGCTCTGGATCGATGGGGGACAAATCGATTACATGGCTCGGCTCGATCTGAATGCTAACCCCCCTACCCTTGGTACACCGAAGGCACTTCCCGAACTCTACGAGCGACCCTGCTCGTTTTGGCATCGTTTCTGGGGTAATTGTCTCCTCGCTCAGGGAGTTTACAGCCAGGTGTTGGATCGCGTATTGATCACGGGTCATCGCGCTACATTTTGGGGACGATCATCCCTCACCACCTTCGAGATCATTGCTGGAAAAGCGAAAGAGATGGGGTTGATCGCACGGGGTGCTAGTCTCGTTTATCCCGTTTATGATGTCCCGCGATTACGAGGTATTTTGCTCAGAGGCATAAAAGATGAGTTGTTCTTTTACGATGGGATTACTATCACCACCATACTTTCAGGAGAAAGTGCGCGGAGTCGGAACGGTATAACTGGGTGGTACATCGACAGCACTCACTCTGGGAGAACTTTCGTAACTAACGCTGGTCGTTTCCGCGCTCCTTTTCTTAGGGAAATAAAAGCAGGTCCACTGACGATAGCGATCGCTGTTCCCAAGACACTCGCCGGAAGTTGGTTGAGTTTGTTTCAAAAAGTGGATAAGGAGCCGTTGTGGGGAATTACCCGTCAGTCCCTTTTTGTGGAAATACAAGGCGCTTTCAAACCGGTCGCTACCGTTCGAGAGGGAGCTTTTCTAGACGGACCTGCCGGTATCGAACAGTCGTCAGATGGCTCGATTACTTTCACCGTTAAGGACAAAACTACGGGTCGCTCTACCGATTACCGGCTCGCACGCTCCTCTGCGACAGGCCAGTGCGGGATTCGTTTAAAGGCCCGAAGACCGATATCGCTCACCCCGTAGTTTTTCCCAGGATAGACATTGCCCACCACCGTTAAATAAGAGTGTGAACTACTCTCGGTTTGTTTCTGGCATTTTTCTTGACCAAAAAACCTAAACCCTTTTCTAGCACAGCTTTCACTGATATTCAGCTAACCCTAAGTAAATCTCCTTAAGAGCGATCGCATAAGCACCATTCGCCGTCCCTAAAACCTCATCACTGAGTACCTCAATTGAGGGAAGTTGACTAAAATTTCGGCTTCGCCACTGCTGTCGTAATTCTGTCGCCTTAACCACATCATAACTTGTGCCAAAAGCCGTTTGCCAATTCGCCCAAAAACCATCAGATTGAGGAAAATCGAACAAAACATCGTAAACGGCAGGAAGAATCGGCAACAGGGTAGAAGTCATGACGCTGACCTAGAAAGATTACTGCGGCTATTTTATGCAAACAATCCCGAATATTTCAATATCCCTGTAACAAAAATTAACATTTATACAAGAAAACGGGTTTCTCAAAGGACAAGAAAACGGGTTTCTCAAAGAAAACGGGTTTCTCAAAGAGTTTCTCGAAGAAACCCGTTTTCTAGATATTGATTTTTGCCAAAGACTGCTTAAATTCGGCGAGAGAATTAGTAGTAGCTGCTAATTTAACAATCTCTTGTAATGTAGATAGTACCGAAACTTTATTCAGGTATTGTTCCACATCTAAAGGAACTTCACCTAAGCGAGCTTGCAAAACTGTTTTGACAAAATCACGAGCATTTTCTAACGCTCCAATTTCCTTGCCAATTTCCTTACCAATTTCCTTACCGCGTTCTATTCCTCGTAACTCCATATTACTTACTAAAGGCATGGTTCTTTCCTCCTCAAATTGTTTGATTTTACTCTCTAAACTTGACTGCAATTCAGGGGATAAAGTCATCATATTGTCGATGATTTCAAACA
>NZ_JADEXI010000673.1:0-2337 GCF_015207185.1 Microcystis sp. LEGE 08355
TGTTAATAATGTCAAGTCAGTTGCGAAAAGAAAGAAACTCTGTTTCCGATCTAAAGATACACTTGGTCTGTGTGACAAAATACAGAAGTAAGGTTTTTACTGGTAAAAGTCTGACTTTGGTTGAAAAGTCTTTTAGGGAAGTTGCGGAAAAGATGAATTTTCAGATATTGGAATTTAACGGGGAGTCTAATCATATACACGCATTGATTGAATACCCACCGAAACTATCTATTTCCGTAATGTTCAACTCTTTAAAGGGAGTCTCTAGTCGTAGGTATGGACAAGCTGGATATCCTAAGCCATACGGGAAAGACGCTCTTTGGTCGCCCAGTTATTTTGTATCTTCTGTAGGAGGTGCGCCACTGGAAGTTCTTAAGTGCTACATTGAAAATCAGGAAAAGCCGTCGTTTTACGACGGGGTTTTAACCCAAATTTTCGATAATAGCGATGAGGGCGAGTTTTGCCAAGGCTTCTAGAGTGGGTGTGACGGTGGTAGCCACGATGTCTCCACCTAACTGAAACTCTAGGGCTAAAGATAGCCAAGTACCAAAACGAATGCGAAATTGATTAAAGGAAAAAGAAGGATGACTGCGACGGTGACGATTAGACTGCCAAGCTAATTGTAGGGTTTTAATTAGTCCGATTACCACACAAGCGATCGAAAGACTTTCTAGGCAAAACTTGATGATTGCCACAGCAGAGATCAAGCCTGTTTCTAAAGTTGCTAAAAATTCCATACCCAACAGATACCCTCTTATGGGATTATCCGATAAACCAACCTACCATCTAAGGAAGTTTGTCCAATGGCAGTTAGAACAGGTTTCTCGCCTGTTCTAACCTATGGCTGACTTAAGCCGGTCTTCCCTCGACCACCTTATCAATTAAACCGTAGGCAACGGCTTCCTCGGCGGAGAGGAAATAATCGCGGTCCGTGTCTTTTTCGATGCGTTCGATGGTTTGTCCGGTGCGATTAGCCATAATTTCGTTTAATTGCTGGCGAATACGCAGGATTTCCTTAGCTTCAATGTCGATATCCGTCGCTTGTCGGCGCCCGGTTCCCCCCATGGGTTGGTGAATCATAATCCGCGCGTGGGGAAGAGCGAGACGCTTACCCGGACTACCAGAAGCCAGTAAAAATGCCCCCATAGAGGCCGCTAATCCCACACAGATAGTCACCACCTCCGCTTTGATGTACTGCATGGTGTCGTAGATGGCCATACCGGCGGTAACGGAACCCCCCGGCGAGTTGATATAGAGATAGATAGGTTTAGTGGGGTCTTCCGAGTCGAGATAAAGCATTTGGGCCACAAGGGCATTGGCTAACCCGTCGGTGACTTCCTGCCCCAAAAAAAGAATGCGTTCCACCGAAAGACGGCTGTAAATGCTAATCCACTGTTCGTATTGGCTACCAGGCAGACGGTAGGGAACTTTTGGCACACCGATAGGCATAATTGGTAACAACTCCTGCTAATTTGTAATAAATCTTAACTAACTTGGGCGAGGGGTTTCGGTAGTTCCTTGCGACTTTCGAGAACGCGATCGATTAATCCGTAATCTTTCGCCTGTTGTGGGGTGAGATAGAAGGTGCGATCCATATCTTTCGCCAGTTTTTCGGTGGTTTGACCCGTATTTTTCGAGAAAATCTCTAACATCGTCTGTTTGTTGGCGATTACCTCCTTGGCGCGAATCTGGATATCGGTGGCTTGTCCTTGGGCCCCGGTGCGATTTTGGTTGAGAACAATGGTAGCGTGGGGTAAGGAGGCGCGAAAACCCTTGGTTCCCGCGGAAAGAATCATCGCTGCAGTTCCCATGGCCTGCCCGATACAGATAGTATGAACGGGAGGTTTAATGTAGTTGAGGGTGTCACAGATGGCGAAAGCTTCGGTTTCGTAGCCGATCGCGTCGCCGGTGTACCAGGATGTGCCGGTAGAGTTGATATAGAAGAAAATCGGTTTTTCGGGATCGTCAAATTGCAGGTAAAGCAGTTGCGCGATAATTAATTCCGTCACGTCCACCCCGACATTGCGCTTGACATCATCGGAGGAAAATAAGGGCAACCCCAGATAGACAATTCTCTCTTTGAGCAGGAGAGATTCCAAGTCCGGTGGTGGTGTCCGATAGGCTGCATCCCCATAATAGGCAGTTTGTACCGCTTTAATCACTGAGTTCATCGAGTTTTTCCGTCATACACAGTATCCTGCTTTTGATTTTAACTTAGTGTCAGCAGAAGTCCCTCCCTTGAGCGCGACGGGATGAATGTTGACACTAAGTTAAATCCAGTGGCAGCACACTTTGTTCTTTTTGTCAAAAAAACTTTCTCTTTGCAACAAAATCTGT